>WOYR01000281.1:5998-9938 GCA_011620705.1 Microbacteriaceae bacterium
CAGGAGCCGCTCGTGCCCACCATCGTGGTCGAGGTCATGCCGAAGGCCGAACTGCTCGACCCGGCGGGCAAGGCCGTCGCCGGAGCCCTGAGCCGTCTGGGCAGGAGCGAGTTCAGTGCGGTGCGGATCGGCAAGCGCTTCGAACTCAGCGTCGACGGCGAGGTGACCGAGGCGATCATGGCCGAGGCGCAGCGCCTGGCCGACGAGATGCTCAGCAACAGCGTGATCGAGGACGTCGTCCGGGTCTACGTGCTGGAAGACGCTGCGGCGTGAAGATCGGCGTCGTCACCTTCCCGGGCTCGCTCGACGACCGGGACGCGCAGCGGGCCGTGCGGATCGCCGGCGCCGAGGCGGTCGCCCTCTGGCACGGCGAGCACGACCTCCACGGCGTGGACGCGATCGTGCTGCCCGGCGGATTCAGCTACGGCGACTACCTGCGCTGCGGCGCCATCGCCGCCCGTTCGCCGATCATGACCGAGGTGGTCGCGGCCGCGAACTCCGGGATGCCGGTGCTGGGCATCTGCAACGGCTTCCAGATCCTCGTGGAGGCGCACCTGCTGCCCGGCGGACTGATCCGCAACGACCACGGCGACTTCGTCTGCCGCGACCAGAAGCTCCGCGTCGAGAACGCGTCGACGGCATGGACGAACGGGTTCACGGTGGGGCAGGAGATCACCATCCCTCTGAAGAACGCCGAAGGCGGCTTCATCGTCGACGCCGAGACCCTGAAGCGCATCGAGGGGGAGGGGCAGGTCGCCTTCCGCTATCTCGACGTGAACCCGAACGGCTCGCTCGACGACATCGCGGGGCTGACCAACGCGGCGGGGAACGTGGTGGGGCTGATGCCGCATCCGGAGCACGCCACCGAGCCCGGCTTCGGGCCGGACACCCCGGACGCCATGCGCAGCGGCACCGACGGCCTCACCTTCTTCACCAGTGTTCTGAGCAGCGCGCTCGCCCGCGCCTAAGCCTCCAGGTCATCGGCAGGCCGCACGATCGGCACGGAGCTCGTGAAGTTGCTGGCGCGCTCCTCGGCCTCGATGCTGCCGGTGAACAGTCCTTCTGGCTGATCCCGGTCGTGCTCCTCCGGCTCGGCCGGAGTGCGGGCCGGCCTGGCCGGCCGCTGCCCGACCTCCACCCGCTGCAGCGGCAGGGCTTCGGGGGTCTCGCGCTGCAGCCAGTCGACCATCCGCTCACGGACGAAGCAGCGCAGATCGAACAGGGTGGGCGCATCCTTCGCGGTGACCAGGATGCGCACGTGCACGGCGCCGCCGACGGCATCCGTGACCTGCAGCACCTTCACCCGCCCGTCCCACAGCGGGGCATCGGCCATCACGCGATCGAGGTGCTCGCGCATCCGGGATGCGGAGACCCGCCAGTCCAGGTCGAAGTCGACGGAGCCGAGCAGCTCGCTCGAGGTCCGCGTCCAGTTCTCGAACGGGGTCGTCGTGAAATAGGTGGACGGCAGCACCATCCGCCGGTCGTCCCAGATGTGCAGGACCACGTAGCTGAGGGTGATCTCCTCGATACGGCCCCACTGCTGCTCGACGACCACCACGTCATCCACCCGGATGGCGTCCGAGAAGGCCAGCTGGATGCCCGCGAACACGTTGGCGAGGGTCGACTGCGCCGCGAGTCCCGCGATCACGCTGATCACTCCGGCAGAGGCGAGCACGCTCGTGCCGACGGCCTGGACGGCGGGGAAGGTCAGCAGCACGGCTCCGAGCGCGATGACCGCCACGACGACGTAGACCAGCCGCCGCACGATCGCCAGCTGGGTGCGCACCCGCCGTGCGATCCGGTTGTCGGCGACATCGATGCGGTAGCGGCTCATCGCGTGCGCGATGAGGGCCCCGATCAAGGAGGCAACGAACCAGCCGCCCGCCGCGATGGTGAGGATCTCGAGGCCGTGGGCGATCGGCCGCTGCCAACTCGCCTGGGGCCAGGTGATCGAGAAGGCGATCCAGACCAGCACCACGAGCACGAGCACGCGGAACGGCATCCGCAGGTGCGCAACCGGGTCGCCCTGCCACCGTCGTCGACGGGAGATGCCGCGCACGATCAGGGAACCGACACCGACGAGGATGAAGCCGACGACCAGCGCAGCGATGACGGCGATGACGAAGGCGGGCCAGGAGCGGACGGCGAAGGGGACCATTCATCAACGGTAGCCATCTGGGAGGATGGACCCCGTGACCGACGCCGCAACCGCCTCCACCCTCGACTCCGTCGCCCGCGCCGAAGCCACCCCCGAGAAGGAGCAGCCGTATGCGGCGCTCGGGCTCACAAGTGACGAGTACCAGCGGATCCGCGACATCCTCGGCCGTCGCCCCACGAGCGGAGAGCTCGCCATGTACTCCGTGATGTGGAGCGAGCACTGCTCGTACAAGAGCTCGAAGGTGTGGCTGCGGCAATTCGGCCAGAAGGTCTCGCCGGAGATGACCAAGAACCTGATGGTCGGCATGGGCGAGAACGCCGGCGTCGTCGACATCGGCGAAGGCTGGGCGGTCACCTTCAAGATCGAGAGCCACAACCACCCGAGCTTCATCGAGCCGTTCCAGGGCGCCGCGACCGGCGTCGGCGGCATCGTGCGCGACATCATCTCGATGGGCGCTCGCCCGGTGGCCGTGATGGATTCCCTGCGCTTCGGGGCGATCGACGACCCGGACACCGCGCGCGTGGTCCCCGGGGTCGTGAGCGGCATCAGCTTCTACGCCAACTGCCTGGGGCTGCCCAACATCGGCGGCGAGACCTGGTTCGACCCGGTGTACCAGGCGAATCCGCTGGTCAACGCGCTGGCGGTCGGGGTGCTGCGGCACGAGGACCTGCACCTTGCCAGCGCGAGGGGCGCGGGCAACAAGGTGGTGCTCTTCGGAGCGCGCACCGGCGGGGACGGCATCGGCGGAGCCTCCATCCTCGCCTCCGAGACCTTCAGCGCCGGCGGCCCGACCAAGCGCCCCGCTGTGCAGGTCGGCGACCCCTTCGCCGAGAAGGTGCTCATCGAGTGCTGCCTCGAGCTGTTCGCGGGCGAGCTGGTGCAGGGCATCCAGGATCTCGGCGCCGCAGGCATCTCCTGCGCCACCAGCGAACTGGCCGGCAACGGGGACGGCGGCATGCAGGTGTCGCTCGACGAGGTGCTGCTGCGCGACCCCTCGCTCACGGCCGAGGAGATCCTCATGTCGGAGAGCCAGGAGCGCATGATGGCGATCGTCGAGCCCGACAAGCTCGCGGGCTTCCTCGCCGTCACGAGCAAATGGGATGTCGAGACCAGCGTGCTCGGCGAGGTCACCGAGACCGGCCGGCTGGTCATCACCTGGCAGGGCGAGACCATCGTCGATGTGGACCCGCGCACCGTCGCGATCGACGGGCCCGTCTACGAGCGCCCGGTGGTGCGCCCGAGCTGGATCGACGCGCTCAACGCGGACTCCGCTTCGGCGTTGCCGCGGCCTGCCGACGGCTCGGCGCTCAAGGCGCAGCTGCTCGCCCTGGTCGGCAGCGCCAACCTGGCCGACAAGAGCTGGGTCACCAGCCAGTACGACCGCTACGTGCTCGGCAACACCGCGCTGAGCTACCCGGATGACGCGGGCATGATCCGCGTCGATGAGGAGAGCGGCCTCGGGGTCGCTCTCGCGACCGACGCGAACGGGCGCTACGCCTACCTCGACCCGTACGCCGGAGGGCAGCTCGCTCTGGCCGAGGCGTACCGCAACGTCGCGGTCACCGGAGCGACTCCCGTCGCCGTCAGCGACTGCCTCAACTTCGGCTCGCCCGAGAACCCCGGGGTGATGTGGCAGTTCTCGCGGGCCGTCGAGGGTCTCGCCGATGCCTGCCTCGAGCTCGGCATCCCGGTCACCGGGGGCAACGTGAGCTTCTACAACCAGACCGGCGAGGTGCCGATCCATCCGACGCCGGTGGTCGCCGTGCTGGGGACGATCGACGA
>WOYR01000034.1 GCA_011620705.1 Microbacteriaceae bacterium
GGCGATTCGAGTTCCTGACTCATCTCAGTTCCTCATCCTTCGGTACTTCTCGAGCGAACCGCTTCGCCATCCCCAGATGCTAGAGCAAGGCTCAGACACGGACTGGACAGCTCAGCCCAGCTGCGCATCCGGCAACGAGATCGCGGCTTCGACGGCCGATTCGGGGATGCGGAAGGAACGCCCGAAGCGGATCGCGGGCAACTCGCCCGAGTGCACCATGCGGTAGACCGTCATGTTCGAGACGCGCATCATCTCGGCCACCTCGGCGACCGTGAGAAAACGCACGTCCGACAGGTCCTTCGTCATCCACGCCCCTGATCCCGTCGGCACTCCGTGCCCGGCCCCGCACCGCCCGCTGTCAGCAGTGTGACTCCTGTGACAGGAGTTCCGTCGCTACCCTATGGCTCCTGCGGCGGCGCTGTAAAGCACCCGAGCGCGTCACACCCGTTCGGGTGCGGTGAGCCCGCTCTCGTGCCGCATCATTCGTCGAAGGGGCGCCGCTGCACGCGGGCGACAACGCGCTTCTGAGCGCCCTGCAGCTTCTCCTGCGCGGCCTCCAGCGCGATCCGCGCGTTGTGCGCCGTCTCGGCAGCGCGTCGGCCGACCCGGTCGCCGACCTCGGCGCCCGCCCACGCCGCAGACACGGTCGGGGCGGCCTGATCGGCTGCACCCGGCGCGCCGGATGCGGCGCTTCCGCCCGCGAACCGCGCCAGCCAGGTCTGCAGCTCCTCGAGCGGCGCAGGATCGAGCCGGTAGAAGCGGTGCTGCCCCTCCTCGCGCACCGACACCAGGCCGTGATCCCGGAGCACCTTGAGGTGCTTCGAGACGGTCGGCTGGCTGATCCCGAGTTCGGCGACCAGTTCGCTCACCGCAACCTCTCCGGATCCGGAGTGGGAGCCCGCGTGAGTCAGCAGATGCATGAGCAGCTCGCGACGCGTGCCGTCGGCGAGCACGTCGAAGATGTCGGCCATCGTGCCAGAGTAGCCAGACGGGCTCGCAGTGACCAGGGTGGAACGGAAAGGGGACGGCGGATGCAGGGCAAGGCACTTCGGCGCGGAACCCTCGGCTCCCGGCTCGTCGACTTCATCGGCGATGCCTCCATCACCAGTCCCGCACGATTCGCCATCATCGTGTTCGCCGCGCTTGTCGGGATCTTCACCCTGCTGTTCTCGCTGCCGGCGGCTGCTGCATCCGGTCGAGGTGCGCCTCTCGTCGACGCCGTCTTCACCGCCGTCTCGGTGGTCTGCGTCACCGGGCTGTCGACGGTCGACATGGCGACGTTCTGGTCCCCATTCGGCCACGTGCTCGTCTTCGTGGGGGTGGAGATCGGCGGCATCGGCGTCCTGACATTGGCCTCGATCCTCGGACTGATCATCAGTCGCCGCCTGGGCCTGCGACAGAAGCTCATCGCGGCGAGCGACGCGAATCCACTGCGGTTGCACCGCGGGCCGGTGTCCGAGAGCCAGGCTGTCGGGCTCGGCGAGACCGGCGGCCTGCTGCGCACCGTCGCCACCAGCGTGCTGGTGATCGAAGGCGTCGTCGCCGCACTGCTCTTCCCGCGCATGCTCCTCAACGGCGACGACATCGGCAGCGCGGCCTGGAAGTCGATCTACACCGCGGCGATGGCATTCACCAACACCGGATTCCTGCCGAGCAGCGACGGCTTGGAGCCTTATGCGCACGACGTCTGGTTCCTGGTGGTGCTGATGATCGCAGTGATCCTGGGAGCGATCGGCTTCCCGGTGATCTACGCGCTGCGGCGCGGCTGGCGCAGACCGCGCCACTGGCCCCTGCACGTCAAGCTGACCCTCGTGACCTTCGGCATCCTGCTGGTGGGCGGGGCGCTGGCGTTCCTGGTCATCGAATCAGGCAACCCCGCCACGCTCGGCCACGAGGACCCGGGCCAGCGCATCCTGCAGAGCTTCTTCATGTCGACCATGTCGCGCTCGGGAGGCTTCTCCACCTTCGACACCAGTCAGATCGGCAGTGCGGGCCTGCTGGTCACGGACTTGCTGATGTTCGTCGGCGGCGGCTCCGCATCCACCGCAGGCGGCATCAAGGTGACCACCCTCGCCGTCCTGTTCATCGCCGCCTTCGCCGAGGCGCGCGGCAGCGATGACATGGATGTCGCGGGCCGGCGGATCCCGCAGGACGTGCTGCGTGTCGCAGTCAGCGTCGTGCTCTGGGCATCGACCATCGTCGCGACCTCGACCGTCGTCCTCTTGATGATCACCGGCGATCCCCTGGACCGGGTGCTCTTCGATGTGATCAGTGCTTTCGCGACCTGCGGGCTGTCGACCGGTTTCACCCAGCATGCGCCGGAAGCGGCTCAGTACGTGCTCGCAGCCACCATGTTCATCGGGCGCATCGGCACTGTCACACTGGCGGCGGCCGTCGCAGCTCGGAGCAGGCGCCGCCTGTACCACCGACCGGAGGAGAGGCCCATCGTTGGCTGACAGGAAGATCACGGCGAAGATCGCCGCCGACTCGCCGGTGCTGGTGATCGGGCTCGGCCGCTTCGGCGCCGCGACCGCGGACCAGCTCGCCAAACTCAAGCGCGATGTGCTCGCAGTCGACGAGGACATGACGCTCGTGCAGGAGTGGGCGGGCAAAGTCACGCACGCTGTGCAGGCGGATGCGCGCTCGATCGATGCGCTCCGCCAACTCGGAGCGCAGGACTTCGCGGTAGCGATCGTGGCAGTCGGATCGACGATCGAGGCCAGCGTGCTGATCACCGCCAATCTGGTCGACCTCGGGATCCCCCAGATCTGGGCCAAAGCGATCAGCCGCTCGCACGGGACGATCCTCTCCCGCATCGGCGCCCACCACGTCATCTACCCAGAGGCCGAGGCGGGGGAGCGCGTCGCCCATCTGCTGTCCGGCAGGATGCTCGACTACATCGAATTCGATGACGACTTCGCGATCGTCAAGCTGCATCCGCCGAAACCGCTCATCGGCATCACCCTGGCCGCCGCGGAGGTGCGCGAGAAGCACGGCGTCGCCGTCCTGGGGGTCAAAGCACCCGGCTCCGAGTTCAGCTACGCAACCCCGGCCACCGTGGTCTCCGACGAGGACGTCATCATCGCCAGCGGGAACATCGCCGACCTGGAGGCGTTCGCGCGACTGAGGTGAGCGCTGCCCGTGCTCGCCGTTCTTCGGCGGGCTACTCCCCGCGGGCGAGCTCCGCGGCGCGGGACAGTGCTGCCGTGGAGGCCCGGACGAACAGGGCTCTGAGGTCAGCCGACTCGAGCACGCCGATCGCGCGCTCGGTGGTCCCCTTCGGGCTGGTGACGCGGCGGCGCAGTTCGGCCGGGCCGGCGTTCGACTGCGCCCGTTCCCGGGCGAGCAGCTCGGATGCGCCGCGGAAGGTCTGCTCCACCATCAGCTGCGCCTGCTCCTCCTCGAAGCCGAGCTCGCGCGCCGTCGCCGTGAACTGCTCGATCAGGTAGAAGACGTAGGCCGGGCCGGAGCCCGAGATCGCACTGAGGGCGTCGATCTGCGACTCCGGCAGCTCGATCACGGCACCGACGGCCTCGAACATCCTCCGCACGAGCGCGCTGTCCTCGGCCGAAGCGCGACCGCCCGCCGCGACCCCGGTGACGCCGAGCCGGACCACCGATGGCGTGTTCGGCATCGAGCGGAACACCACCTGCGGCACGAGAGCCTCCAAGGTGGCGATCGTCACGCCCGCCGCGAGACTCACCACGATGGCGTCCGGCTCCAGAAGATCCCGGATGCCGCGCAGCAACTCGGGCACCATCGCCGGTTTCACGCCCAGCAGCACGAGCCGGGCGCCGCGCAGGGCGGTGGCCGTGGCATCCGGGTCGGATTCGAGCGCGAGCGAGGTCACGCCATCGTGGCGCACGGCTGCGGCCTTCGCCTCCGTCCGGTTGGTGACGGCGATCCCCTCGGCATGCACCTCCGGTGGGAGCAGTCCGGACAGGATGGCGCCGCCCATCGAGCCGGCACCGAGGATGGCGATCCGCGGGAGCGAGATGGTCATGTTCGAAGTGTAGGTTGGCCGGGTGAGTGAGAGCGGCGGAGGCGGCGGCACCAGGGCCATCATCGCCGCGATGTCGGCCAACCTGGGCATCGCCATCACGAAGCTCATCGCCGCGCTGCTCTCGGGTTCCGGCGCAATGCTGGCGGAGGCCGTCCACTCCTTCGCAGACACGATCAACCAGGTGCTGCTGCTGATCGGCGGGCGCCGCTCGAAGAAGACCGCCGACGAGGAGCACCCGTTCGGCTACGGCCGCGCGCGATTCCTCTACGGCTTCCTGGTCGCGATCATCCTGTTCTCCGTCGGCGGCGCCTATTCGATCTACGAAGGCGTGCACAAGCTGCAGAACCCCGAGCCGCTCGAGGTGCCGTGGCTGCCGATCGTCGTGATCGTGATCTCGATGGTGCTGGAGGGCTTCTCGCTCCGCACGGCCCGTCACGAGTCGCTGCCCCTCAAGGGCTCCGGCTCCTGGATCTCGTTCATCCGCAGGGCCAAGGCGCCCGAGCTGCCCATCGTCCTCATGGAGGACACGGCGGCCCTCACCGGGCTGGTCTTCGCGCTGCTGGGCGTGGGGCTCACGATCATCACCGGCGACCCGCTGTTCGACTCGCTCGGCACGCTGTTCATCGGAGCCCTGCTGCTCCTGGTCGCGCTGGTCCTGGGCATCGAGACGAAGAGCCTGCTGATCGGCGAGGGCGCGTCGGCCGAGAACGTGGCGACCATCCGGGATGCCTTCAACGCGCACCCGGATGTCGAGTCCCTGATCCACATGAAGACGCTGTACCTGGGTCCGGACGAGCTGATGATCGCCGCGAAGGTCGCCTTCCCCAAGGCGACCCGGCTGGTCGAGATCGCGACCGCCATCGACGCGCTCGAGGCGGACCTCCGCGCCAAGATCCCCGCGGCCCGTGTCATCTACATCGAGCCGGACATCTACCACCCGGTGGGCGAGGGCGCCCCTGCTACCGACGCGATCGTCATCAAGAGCACCGACTGAACCGCGCAGTCACCGCTCGCCCGGCGCGGCCAGTGGCACGAACCGCGCGTCACCGCTGGACGCGATGCCGTCCAGCACCGCCCCGGCTCCGCGCAGCACGATCTCGAGTCCAGGCTTGCCCTGTCGTCGAGCCGTCAGGGGCCCGAGGGCGCGCAGCAGGGCGGTCATCGCCGGGATCGGGCGCATGAAGAGCGTGACCTCGCGGATCCGTCCGTCGGCGTCGAGGCGCAGCCGCTGCGCCTCGGACATCTGCCGCCCGGCGATGGTGGCCGAGGCGAACAGGGCGACCCGGTCGCCGTCGTCGAAGCGGTCGTCGTAGTGGATGCCCGTCATGACCCGGAACACATCCGTCAGGAGCGCCTCGACCTCATCGGCACCCTCGAACCGGAACTGCGAGGTGAGCGGCGAGACCAGGACGGCGTCCTCGGCGAGCACGGCTCGTGCCGCCGCGGCGTCTCCGGCCTCCCCGGCCCGCATCCAGGCATCCACGACCGCGGTCACCGTCTGCCGCCTCCCGCGAGGACACCGGCGATCAGCTGCGTGCCCCGGGCGGTCGCAGCGCCGGGACCCGCCGAATAGTCGAGGTCGCCGGCCACGATCGGTTCGCCGCACCCCGCGCACACGATCGCGGGCGGGGTGGTCGCTCCGCAGCGGTGGTGGGCGACGATCGGCGCGCCATCCGGGGACCTCCATCGGTCCCCCCACGCGGTCAGAGCCAGGAGCACCGGGACAAGATCGCGTCCCGCCTCGGTCAGGCGGTACTCGTGCCGGCTCGGGCGCTGCTGGTACTCGACCTTCTCGATCACCGCGCCGCCGACCAGGGCGTCCAGACGTGCGGCCAGGAGGGCACGAGGGATGCCCAGATCCTCGACGAGCTCGCCGAAGCGGCGCAGCCCGAGATGGATGTCGCGCAGGATCAGCGGGGACCACCAGTCGCCGATCACCTCGAGTGAGCGCGCGAGGGAGCAGTGCATGTCCGCGAAGCTGGTCTGTCTCATCGGGCCACTATAGGGACGAACCAGGCTTCGGTTCAATAGTTGAACTGACTAGGCGGGACGGCTACAGTTCCGACTGCGCGGACCCGCGGAAGAACGCGGTGAGCAACGCCGAGCTCTCGGCCTCCAGCACGCCGCCCAGCACCTCGACCCGGTGATGGAACCGACGGTCGCGCAGCAGATCGTGCACGCTGCCTGCCGCGCCGGCCTTCTCATCCCACGCACCGAAGACCACGCGCGGGATCCGCGCGGAGAGGATGGCGCCCGCGCACAGCACGCAGGGCTCGAGGGTGACCACCAGGGTGGTGTCGGTCAGGCGCCAGTCGCCGCGCGCCTCGGCACCCCGCCGGATCGCCAGCACCTCGGCGTGCGCGGTCGGATCATGCAGCTTCTCGCGCTCGTTGCGCGCCAGCGCGAGGACGCTGCCGTCGGCGTCGAGCAGCACGGCGCCGACGGGGACGTCTCCACTCGTGCGCGCCAGCTCTGCCTCCGCGAGGGCGGTGCGCATGGCCGCGCTGGCCGTCTCCGCGCCGAAGGGGGAGTCGGCGTCGAGGGGTGTGGGCGGCATCCGGGAACCCTTCGAGCTGGACGCTGGTCGATAGCATCGAGACTATGCGAGTCCACGTTGCGGATCACCCTCTGATCACTCACAAGCTGACGGTGCTGCGCGACGAGAACACGCCGTCGCCGACCTTCCGCGCGCTCGCCGAGGAGCTGATGACGCTGCTGGCCTACGAGGCGACGCGCAAGGTGCGGGTGCACGAGGTGACGGTGACCACACCGGTCGGGCAGGCTCACGGGCTCGCGATCTCCGATCCGAAACCGCTGGTCGTCCCGATCCTGCGCGCGGGCCTGGGCCTGCTCGAGGGGATGGTCAAGCTGATCCCGACCGCGGAGGTCGGGTTCCTTGGCATGGTGCGCGACGAGATCACGCTGCAGCCCGACATCTACGCGGAGCGTCTGCCCGACGATCTGGCCAACCGGCAGTGCTTCGTGCTCGACCCGATGCTGGCCACCGGCGGTTCGCTGATCGCCGCGATCGAGTACCTGTTCGCGCGCGGAGCCGTCGACGTCACGGCCGTCTGCCTGATCGGCGCGCCCGAGGGGCTCGCCGCGGTCGAGAAGGCCACCCAGGGCCGGGAGGTGACGATCGTCTTGGGCGCGCTCGACGAGAAGCTCAACGAGGTCGGCTACATCGTGCCAGGGCTCGGGGATGCGGGCGACCGGCTCTACGGGACGGTCTGATCGCGCGCTGGGCCGTGGTGCCTCATCGTCAAGTGCCCGTGAAATCGTTCCCGTGCCTGACGCGTAGATGCGTTGGTGAGTGGGCGCGAGAAGGTGCCCGGCGGCCATGATGGGCGTCGGGTGGTGCGGAGGGGCGGGGTGAGGCGGCCGCGCGGCGCTACCAAAGATGGTGTTGAGTGGCCGCATGGGAACGGACACGAATCTGACAAGCACTCTCGTCTCGGAAACGGACGTGCTTCGAGCGGCCTACAATCGAACAAGCTATGTAGGGACCATCGAGTTTCTCGGAGCGCCGAACAACTTCCTCAATGCAGAATCCCTCTTCCAGGCGGCTAACGTCGCGGAGGAATTCGACCAAATGGGGGCACGGGCGCTTGTGCTCTGCAGCGAAGGCAAACATTTCAGCGCAGGCGCGAACTTCGGGATAGGGCCAGCCGAAGGGCAACGTGTCGACCTCTACGAGCAGGGCATCCGCCTCATCGGGCAACCCTTGCCGATGGTGGCCGCTGTCCAGGGCGGCTCAGTTGGCGGCGGCGTCGGCCTCGCTCTCGTGGCGGACCTACGTGTCGCCAGCCCAGAGTCATACTTCTGGATCAACTTCTCCCGCCTAGGCTTCCATCATGGGTTCGGCCTGTCGGTAACCCTGCCGCGCGTCGTCGGCCAGCAAGCCGCACTGGAGTTGCTCATGTCGAGCCGTCGCATCGGCGGCGAAGAGGCGCTGAAGATCGGGCTAGTCGATGAGATCACAGAGGCGGACCACATCCGGGAACGAGCCGTCGCCCGGGCCGCGGAGATCGCCCAGAACGGTCCCCTCGCCACCCGCTTGATCCGCGCCACGATGCGCGGCGACCTCGCCGAACGAGCTGCCGCCGCTATGGCCGCCGAGAAGACCATTCAAGATCGTCTTCAGCACACCCGGGACTTCGCCGAGGGAACAGCATCAATCCGGGAGCGGCGCCCCGCCGCCTTCACTGGCCTTTGACAGCGACCGGCGAGAGCGCATTGGCGGGTCTGGGCGAACTCGCCCCGCAATGTCGGACCGCAATGCGCACCGAGGACGTTTCGCGGGCATGCTTCGTGAGTCTCGTCGTGGGCTTGCATTTCGCGCGCATCTGCAAGAGGCTTGCAGCCATGACCGACCACTCGCGCACCCTGACCTCCCTCGAGGCCCCTGGGAACGCCGGCATGATGATGCCGGTGCGTGCGGTCGCGTGTTGTCGAATGTGTGCCTAGAGGCCATTCCTCTCGCCGAGTTCCCCGTGCTGTCTCACAGATCGCGAACAGCCGGATGACGAACTCCCGGACTCCCGCCGACCCCTCTGAACAGGATCGTGGCGGCTCCGCTCCTCTGCACCCCGATGACTCTCCTGACCAAGGATTCGACACCATGTCTCTCGCCACTCTGGACGCCCTGCATCCCACTGCCCGTCCGACCGTCCCGGGCCCTCGCCCGGTCTCCCCGACCCCGCCCTCATCCAGCAACCCGTCCGCCTCAGCACTGGCGTCGCGTGGTCGCGATGCGACCGCCCCGAGCTCCAGCGTGCGCGCCGTGCCGGAAGGCACGGAGGCCCGCGGCTTCGCCCTCTACGTCGGCATCGACGAGTTGAAAGCCGCCGCCGCCGGCACCGACCTCGGAGAGGTGGTGCGGGCTCTGCGCTCCCTTGCCGGCGAGCTGGTGCCCGGAGCCGAGACCTACGCCTCGGTGGCCCTGGCACCGCTCGGCGCGGGCGGACGCGACGTCGACGTGGTACGGCTGGCCCTGCAGGACCCTGCCGCTCTTGCGAAGCGCCGCCAGGAGCTCGCGCCCGCCGCGCCCGAGCCGAAGGGCGGCGTCGTCATCGACATCTCCCGCAAGCGCGTCCTGCTGGACGGGGAGGTCTCGCCGCTGACCTACAAGGAGTTCGAGCTGCTGCAGTTCCTCGTGCTCCGCGAGGGCCGCACGATCGACCGCAGCGAGATCATCTCCACCCTCTGGGCGGACGGCGGCGGCGATGACACTCCGAACGAGCGCACCATCGACGTGCATGTGCGGCGCCTGCGCTCCAAGCTCGGCGCCTATGAGGACATCGTGCGCACCGTGCGCGGTGTCGGCTACCGCTTCGACCGCCACGCGGATGTCGCCATCCGCTGGGCGTCGACCCCGTCGCCCGACGTGTTCTAGGCCCGCGAGACGGTCGCCGCCGCTCAGGCCGCGATGTCGTCGAAGGTGACCTCGACCAGCGGACTGGTCTCCTCATCGAATCTCAGCTCGGAACCGCGAAGGGCGGCGGTGATCGCGCCGATCACCCGCCGCTTCTCTGCCCCGACCACCGGGATGGCGTGCGCCGCCAGATCGGCCTGCGCCGACTGCTTGAGGTGGAAGGTGAAGTCGGGCTGCTCGAGCATGTTCGCATACCAGCCTCGAGCTCCCGGCGTTCCCGTGATGTAGTACTTCCCGTCGATGCGGTGGAACCCGATCTCGATCCTCCGGGCCTGACCGGTCTTGCGGCCGATGGTGGTGATGTCGATGATGCGGTCCTGGGCGAGCGCCTGCTCGATGGATGATGTCACGTCAACGATCCTGTCACGGCGCTTGCGGCCCCGCCGCCGGTTGCCGCCCTCGGGGCGCGGCGCCGGTCGCGCCGAGCGGGACGAATGGCGCAACGGGCGCCTGTCCCGTCTCATTCGATTCTTCCAAC
>WOYR01000007.1 GCA_011620705.1 Microbacteriaceae bacterium
CGACCGAACTGATCCTCGCGACGCCCAGCGACTCCGTCCCGCGGATCCTCGTCGTGACGACGTTCCGTCAGGATCAGGCCGTCGCTCGCGCCATCCGGTCCGGAGCCAGTGGCTTCGTCACGAAGGATGCCGACCCCGAGTTCGTGCTTTCGGCGATCCGCACGGTCGCTCAGGGGAACGCCGTCATCGCTCCCGCCGCCACCTTTGATTTGCTGAAGCAATTCAGCGGACACGCGCGGCCGACACCGACTGCCCTCGACGATCTGTCGCCGCGCGAGAAGGAGATCTTCCTCCTCGTCGCCAAGGGCCTCTCGAACTCCGAAGTCGCCGAAAGCGCCTTCGTGGAGGAGACCACAGTGAAGTCTCACATTGCCGCGATCCTGCGAAAGCTCGGGCTGAGGAGTCGAGTTCAGGTCGTTGCATTCGCATGGGAGAACGGGCTGGTGGGCTGAAAGCGCGCGGGGACCAGCCTTCGCGGTTGACCGCCGCAGCTGCAGGATCAACTGCAGGAGCGCAACGTCGTCGATCTTTGAGCCCTCGAAATGGTCGATCGCCCGGACGGCACTGCTGTCGCTCTCATCGCCGGGGTTCAAGCCGTCGCCCCCGTCGTGGCCAGGGTGTGGCGAAGTTCGAGGGGTTGCTGAGACCCGCGGGAGGCTCCGTCGGCATCCTGTAGGGCGAAGGTCCTGCGCATTCCAGCCCCGCTCGTGCAGGATGACCTCAGGACCAGTCGGAAGGACACGCCACCGTGACGCTCGTCGACGCGCCGTCGAGCCCGCACCCGGAATGGGCATCCGAGGACGTCCCCACCGTCCTGGGCCGGCTGCACTCCCGCATCGGCGGCCTCACCGGGCCGGAGGTCGAGGCGGCACGGGATCGGGTCGGCCCCAACGTGATCCGCTCGCATCGGGCGAACGCGGCGGCCGTGCTGCTGCGCCAGTTCCGCAATGCGGTGCTTCTGCTCCTGCTCGGAACCGCCGCGCTGGCAGGGGCGCTCGGCGACGTGACCGATGCGGTGATCATCGGCGTCATCCTGCTGGCGAGCGTTCTGCTCGGCTTCGTCAACGAGTACGCCGCCGAGCGGGCCACCGCGCGCCTGACGGACGCCCTCACCCAGTCCGCGGTCGTCGTGCGCGACGGCAGCACCGAGTCGCTCGCCGTCCGCGAGCTGGTTCCGGGAGACATCGTCCGGCTGTCGATGGGATGCCGCGTCCCCGCCGATCTGCGCATCATCGAGTCGTCGGAGCTCAGCTGCGACGAGAGCGTGCTGAGCGGCGAGGCGCTGCCGAGCGCCAAGTCGCCCGCGCCCGTGCTCGGCGCCGCGACGATCGCCGATCAGAGCTCCATGGCGTTCATGGGCACGATCGTGCGCGGCGGGACCGGATCCGGGGTGGTGGTCGCGACGGGCACCGCCACCGAGATCGGCCGCATCGCCGCGGGTCTGGATCGGCGCGATCCTGAGACGGCCTTCCAGCTCGGCCTGCGTCGCTTCTCGTTCCTGCTGGTCTCGGTCGCCGCGGCCCTGGTCGCCGTCGTGCTCATCACGGGGGTGCTGCTGGAACGGCCGCTGATCCAGTCGGTGCTGTTCGCCCTCGCCATCGCCGTCGGGGTCACGCCGCAGCTGCTGCCGGCTGTGGTGAACTCCTCCTTGGCAGCGGGCGCCCGGCGCTTGGCGAAGCGCCAGGTCCTGGTGAAACGGCTGGTCTGCATCGAGGACATCGGCAACATCTCGGTGCTGGTGACGGACAAGACGGGCACGCTCACCGAAGGGACGATGACCTTCGAGCACGGGCTCGACGGCACGGGCGCTCCAGCCCCGGGGCTCGCATTCCTCGCCGCCTGCGCAGTGGAGGGCGGCGGGGCGGGCACCGGCACCACGGATGCCCTCGACGGAGCGCTCGTCGCCGCAGCCGGTCCCGGGGTGCCGGCGGCACTGGCGACGATCCCCTTCGATCACGAGCGCCGGATCTCGAGCGCGCTCGTCGATGTGGACGGGGCGCGGCTGCTGGTCGCCAAAGGCGCTCCCGAGAGCATCCTGGCGCGCTGCGCGCCCTCTGCCGCCGCCGCGGCGATCGCCGACAGCGAGCTGCGCAAGGGCGGCCGGGTGATCGCGGTCGCCACCCGCCCGCTGCCGGGCGCGACCACGATCGGCCCCGCCGACGAGTCCGCGCTCGAGTTGCGCGGCTTCCTGACCTTCAGCGACCCGCCCAAACCCGAGGCGCGCGAGTCGCTGGCGACGCTGGAGGGGCTCGGCATCCGGCTGATGATCGCGACCGGCGACCACCCCGCCGTCGCAGCCGAGGTGGCGGGGACCCTCGGCATGGAGGTGGGCGCGCCGCTGAGCGGCGACGACATCGATGCACTGGATGACGCCGACCTCACGGTGGCGCTGAGCACCACCGCCATCGTGGCCCGGGTGAGCCCGGAGCAGAAGGCGCGGGTCGTGCAGCTGCTCAGGCGCGGAGGCGCGACCGTCGGGTTCCTCGGGGACGGGGTCAACGACAGCCTGGCCCTGCACGCCGCCGATGTCGGGATCTCGGTCGACACCGCGACGGACGTGGCCAAGGACGCCGCCGACGTCATCCTGCTCGAGAAGAGCCTCGATGTGATCGCCGTCGGCGTCGCCGAGGGCAGGCGGATCTTCTCCAACACGCTCAAGTACGTCTTCATGGCCGCATCGGGCAACTTCGGGAACATGATCAGCGCGGCTGCGGCGTCGGCGTTCCTCCCCTTCCTGCCGATGCTGCCCGGACAGATCCTGCTGGGCAACCTGCTCTACGACGGAAGCCAGCTGGCGATCTCATCGGACCGCGTCGACGCGAGCGCCGTGCGGACGCCGTCGCGGTGGGACATCGCGTCGATCGGCCGGTTCATGCTCGTGTTCGGCCCGCTCAGCTCGGTCTTCGACCTGCTGACCTTCGCTCTGCTGCTCGGCGGGTTCCACACCGACCCGACGCAGTTCCGCACCGGCTGGTTCATCGAGTCGCTCGCCTCGCAGGCGCTGGTGGTGCTGGTCATCCGGACCCGCCGCGTCCCGTTCGTGCGCAGCCGTCCCAGCGCGCCGCTGCTCGCCAGCCTGGCGGCGGTCGTCGCCATCGCGATCGCCCTGCCCTTCACACCGCTCGGCCCGCTGCTCGGCCTCCAGCCGCCCGCTGTGCTGCTGCTCGTCGCGCTCGCGGGCGTGGTGATCGCCTACCTCGTGATCGCCGATGTCGCGAAGGCGCTGTTCTTCCGGGCCGAGGCCAGGCGCGCGGCGCCGCCGACGCACCCGCGCATCCGGCACCTGCGGCGGGCGATCAGCGGGTACGGGGGCTGATCTCGATCACCAGCGAACCGGATGCGCTCCCGCTGCGGAGGTCGTCGAGCGCCTGCCGCACCTGCTCGAAGCCGTACCGCGTGACGGTGGGGCGCACTCGCAGTCCCGCCGCGAGCCTCAGGAAGGCATCGCCATCGGCCCGCGTGTTCGCCGTCACCGTCCGCAGGTCCCGCTCGTAGAACAGGTGGGGCTCGTACGCCATCGACGGCAGATCGCTCATGTGGATGCCGGCGAGCACGACCGTGCCTCCGCGCGTCGTCGCACGGAGCGCCGGAAGCACCAGCTCCCCCGCCGGCGCGAACACGATCGCGGAATCCAGTGGCTGCGGCGGTGCATCGCTCTCCTCGCCGACGAAGTCCAGCCCGAGCTCGCGGGCGAGCTGCCTGTTCTTCTCGCCGCGGGTCATCGCGCTGACCCGCGCTCCGGACGCCTGGGCGATCTGCGCGGTGATGTGCCCGCTCGAGCCGAAGCCGTAGATCCCCAGATGGCCGCCGCTGGGCAGGCGGGCGCGGTCCAGCGCGCGGTAGCCGATGATGCCCGCGCACAGCAGCGGCGCCAGCGAGACGATGTCCTCGCCGTCCGGGAGGGCGTAGGCGAAAGCCTCGGGCACCGTCACGAATTCCGCGTAGCCGCCGTCGGCGTCCCAACCGGTGAAGGCGGCGTTCGGGCAGAGGTTCTCGCGTCCGCTGCGGCACCACCGGCAGGCACCGCACGTGTGGTGCAGCCACGCGACTCCGACCAGGTCGCCGACCCGGCTGGAGACCGTCCCGGCACCGAGCCCGTGCACCACCCCGACGACCTGGTGGCCCGGGATCACGCCACGGCGGTGGACCGGCAGCTCCCGGTCGACCACATGCAGATCGGTGCGGCACACTCCGCAGGCGAGCACGCGCACCAGCAATTCGCCGCGTCGCGGACGCGGGCGGGCGGCCGTGACGAGGTCCAGCCCTTCGGGTCCGGCTCTCCACGCCCGCATGGTCTCATCGAGCACTGCGACCTTCTCGCCGACGCCGGCCATCAGAGCCGACCTCGGGTGGTTCCGTCGCTCCAGCGCCAGTCGCGCACCTCGGGGATGTCGTCGCCATGCTCCCGGGTGTACGCACGGGCGCGCGTGCGCGCGTCCTCGAGGTCCTGCCGGACGGCGGCGTAGCGGCCCGCCAGACCCGGGACCCGGTCGATCACATCCATCGCCAGCCGGTAGCGGTCCAGGTCGTTCAGCATGACCATGTCGAACGGCGTGGTGGTCGTGCCCTTCTCCTTGAACCCGCGCGCGTGGATGTTGTCGTGCCCATGCCTGCGGTAGGTGAGCCGGTGGATCATCCACGGGTAGCCGTGGTAGGCGAACACCACAGGACGGTCGGTCGTGAAGATGGCATCGAACTCGGCGTCCGGCAGCCCGTGCGGATGCTCGCTCTCCGCCTGCAGCCGCATCAGGTCCACGACGTTGACGACGCGCACGGCCAGCTCCGGGATCCGCTCGCGCAGGATCGACGCCGCGGCCAGCACCTCCAGGGTCGGCACGTCGCCTGCGGCGGCGAGCACGACATCCGGCTCGCGCCCCTGGACCTCGGTGCCAGCCCATTCCAGGATGCCGAGCCCGCGCGTGCAGTGCTCGACCGCCTCCTCCATGCTCAGCCACTGCGGGGACGGCTGCTTGCCCGCGACCACCACGTTGACGCAGTCGACCGAGCGCAGGCAGTGGTCGTATGTCGATAGCAGCGTGTTGGCGTCGAAGGGCAGGTAGACCCGCACCACCTCCGCGCTCTTGTTGACCGCGACATCCAGGAAGCCGGGGTCCTGGTGGCTGAAGCCATTGTGGTCCTGGCGCCAGACGTGGCTCGAGAGCAGGTAGTTGAAGCTCGACACCGGGCGGCGCCACGGGATGCGCTTCGCCGCCTCGAGCCACTTGGCGTGCTGGTTGAACATCGAGTCGACGATGTGCACGAAGGCCTCGTAGCAGTCGAAGAGGCCGTGGCGGCCGGTGAGCAGGTAGCCCTCGAGCCAGCCCTGGCACTGGTGCTCGCTGAGCATCTCCATCACGCGGCCGGCGCGCGCCAGGTTCGGATCGTCCTCCTGGTAGATCGCGTTCCACTGCTTGTCCGTCGCCTCGTAGACCGCGGGCGCCAAGCGGTTGGAGGCGGTCTCGTCGGGGCCGAAGATGCGGAAGTTCGTCGGATTCATGCGGATGACCTCGGCCAGCCAGCGGCCGAGCACCGCCGTCGCCTGCTCATCGGCAGCGCCGGGCGCCGGCACCTCGACGCCGTAGCCGCGGAAGTCGGGCAGCCGCAGCGGCTCGCGCAGCATGCCGCCGTTCGCGACCGGGTTCGCGCTCATCCGCCGATCGCCGACAGGTGCGAGCGCGGTGACCTCGGCCACCGGGGAGCCCGCGGCGTCGAACAGCTCATCGGGCCGGTACGAGCGCATCCAATCCTCCAGGATGCGCAGATGCTCCGGCGTGTCTGTCACATTCGCCATCGGGACCTGGTGGGCCCGGAAGGTGCCCTCGATCCGGACCCCGTCGATCACACGCGGGCAGGTCCAGCCCTTCGGAGTGCGCAGGATGATCATCGGCCAGCGGGGCCGCTCGTCGAGGGACCCTTCGGCCGCCAGCCGCTTGATCTCGGCGATGCGGTCCAGGACGGCATCGAGCACTGCGGCGAAGCGCTCGTGCACGCGGCGGGGGTCCTCCCCGTCGAAACCGCCGGAGACCAGGAACGGCTCGTGCCCATAGCCGCGCATCAGGTCGAGAAGCTCGGGCTCGGGGATGCGCGCCAGCACCGCGGGGTTGGCGATCTTGTAGCCGTTCAGATGCAGGATCGGCAGCACCACCCCGTCCTGCAGCGGGTTGAGGAACTTGTTGGAATGCCAGCTGGTGGCCAGCGGACCGGTCTCGGCCTCGCCGTCGCCGATCACGCAGGCGACGAGCAGATCCGGGTTGTCGAAGGCGGCGCCGTATGCGTGGCTGAGCGAGTAGCCGAGCTCCCCGCCCTCGTGGATGCTGCCGGGGGTGTCCGGCGACGCATGGCTCGGGATCCCGCCGGGGAAGGAGAAACGGCGGAACATCCGCCGGATGCCCTCCTCGCTCCTGTCGACCTCCGAGTAGAGCTCGGAGTACGTGCCGTCGAGGAAGGCGTTGGCGACCATCCCGGGGCCGCCGTGACCGGGGCCGGCGATGAAGAGGGTGTCGAGCTCGCGCTCCCGGATCGCCCGGTTGAGGTGGGCGTAGAGGAAGTTCAGACCGGGGGTCGTGCCCCAGTGGCCGAGCAGGCGCGGCTTGATGTGCTCGGGGCGCAGCGGCTCGTGCAGCAGCGGATTGTCGAGCAGGTAGATCTGGCCGACGCTGAGGTAGTTGGCGGCGCGCCACCAGGAGTCGACCTGGTCGATCTGCCCCGGGTCGATCGGACCGGCAGGCCGCTGGCGCCAGCGGGAGGGCACGGGGGCGGTGACGGTGACGGTCACGATCTCTCCTCAGTCGTTCTGACCCGTTCAGTCAAGAGGCGGTCTGCGCATGCTGTCAGGGTCGAAGGTCCTCCGCCAGGATGGCGGCGGTCTCACGGGCGATCTGGAACTCCTCGTCGGTGGGGATCACGAGCACCTCGATCGGCGCGCCGGCGGGCGAGATGCGGCGCGCGACGGCGCGATCCTCGGCGTTGGCTGCGGCATCCAGCCGGAGACCGAGGCCGTCGAGGCCGTCGAGGGCGGCCGCGCGCACCTGTGCGCTGTGCTCGCCGACCCCTGCCGTGAACACGAGCGCATCGGCGCCTCCCAGCACGGCCAGGTAGGCGCCGATGTAGTGGCGCAGGCGGTGCGCGTAGACGTCGATGGCCAGTCGCGCGGCAGGGTCGCCGCCCTCCGCCGCCTCGACCACCTCCCGCATGTCCGACCTGCCGGACAGCCCGAGCAGGCCGCTGCCGCGGTTGAGCAGCTCGTCGAGCCCGTCGACGGTCATGCCGGCGTTCCGCTGCAGGAAGAGCAGCACGGCGGGGTCGAGATCGCCCGAGCGCGTCCCCATCACGAGGCCCTCCAGCGGGGTCATCCCCATCGAGGTGTCGACGGAGCGCCCTCCTTCGATCGCCGCCGCCGACGCGCCGTTGCCCAGGTGCAGCACGATGAGGCGCAGCTGCTCGAGCGGGCGGCCGAGGAACTCGGCGGTGCGCTCGGCGACGATCCGGTACGAGGTGCCGTGGAAGCCGTAGCGCCGGATGCCGTGCGCCGCCGCGAGCCGGACGTCGATCGCGTACCGGCGCGCCGCCTCGGGCAGTCCGGCGTGGAACGCCGTGTCGAACACCGCCACCTGCGCCACGCCGGGAAGCGCCGAGCGCGCGGCCCGGATGCCGAGCAGGCCGGCGGGATTGTGCAGCGGCGCCAACGGGGCCAGCTGCTCGATGCCCCGCTCCACCTCCTCGTCGATCACGGTGGCGCGCACGAAGCGCTCGCCGCCGTGCACGATGCGATGGCCGACCGCGTCGATGGCCTCCCCGTCCAGCTGCTCCAGGATGCCGGCGATCGCCGCGCGATGATCTTCCGCCTCAGCGCCCGGCTCGCCGATCCGGTCGACGATCCCGGACGCGGAGACCTCACCCGACTCCGCATCGACCAGGCGGTACTTGACCGACGATGAGCCGGTGTTGAGCACGAACACCGAGCGGATGCCGCTCACGCGACCCCCTGCGCCTGGATCGCGGTGATCGCGATGGTGTTGACGATGTCGCGCACCAGGGCACCGCGCGACAGGTCGTTGATCGGACGCGCCAGCCCCTGCAGCACGGGACCGATCGCGACGGCTCCTGAACTGCGCTGCACCGCCTTGTAGGTGTTGTTGCCGGTGTTCAGGTCGGGGAAGACGAACACGGTGGCGTGTCCTGCGACCGGGTCCCCCGGCATCTTCGCGGCGCCCACCTGCGGATCGGCGGCGGCGTCGTACTGGATGGGCCCGACCACCGGGAGCCCGGGAGCCCGCTCGCGCACCAGCTCGGTCGCCCGGCGCACCTTGTCGACGTCGGAGCCCGTGCCCGACTCTCCTGTCGAGTAGCTCAGCATGGCGACCCGTTGCTCGATGCCGAACAGCCGAGCCGTCGACGCCGAGCTGATGGCGATGTCGGCCAGCTGCTCGGTGGTCGGGTCGGGGATCACCGCGCAGTCGCCGTAGACGAGCACCCGGTCGGCGAGCGCCATGAGGAAGACGCTCGAGACCACCGAGACCCCCGGCGAGGTCTTCACGATCTCGAAGGCCGGCCGGATCGTGTGGGCGGTGGTGTGCGCCGCGCCCGACACCATCCCGTCTGCCAGACGATCATGAACCAGCATGGTGCCGAAGTATGCGACATCGGTCATCCGCTCCGCCGCGAGTTCGCGGTCCACCCCTTTGGCCTTGCGCAGTGCGAAGTACTCGTCGGTGAAGCGCTCGTGCAGCTCCGGGTCGCGGGTCGACAGCACCCGCGCCGCGCTCAGATCGAGCCCCAGCTCCGCGGCACGACCGCGCACCGCCGCCTCATCGCCGATGATCGTCAGTTCCGCGATGCCCAGGCGCAGCACGATCCCTGCGGCCTGCAGGATCCGGTCGTCGTCGCCCTCGGGCAGCACGATCCGCATCATCCGGCTGCGGGCCCGTTCCATCAGCGCGTGCTCGAACCGCACCGGCGTCATCACCGTCGATGGCTCCAGCCGCAGCACGGCCGCCAACTCCGCAGCGTCCACGTTCCGCTGGAACAGGCCGAGCGCGGTCGCGTACTTCTGCGGCGAGTCGGCGGCGAGCCGACTGCGCGTATTGATGATGCGCAGCGCCGTGTCGTAGGTCCCGGAGGCGCAGCGGACGATCGGCAGCGTCGCGCCGAGCCCTTCCAGCACCCTCGAGATGACGGGCGCCAGCGGGAACCCGCCGTTGAGCAGGATGCCGCTGAGCGCCGGGAAGGTCTGCGAGAGGTGGGCCACCACGGTGCCGACCAGCACATCGCTGCGGTCCCCCGGCACGACGACGATGCTGCCCTCCGTGAGGCTCGGCAGCACGTTCTCCATGGTCATCGCCGCGACGACGGTGCCGCGCACCGGTCGGTCGAGGAGGGCCTCGTCGCCGAACAGCAGTTCGCCCTCAACGGCTTCGATGACCGAGCGCAGCAACGGCGCCGTGAGCTCGCCGTCCTCGGGGATCGCCCACGCAGGCAGGCCGGACTCCTTCCGCACCGCGGCCGCGATCGCGGCGACCGAGGCGGGGTCGGCGCGGTTGACCACGACGGCGACGGCGTCGGCGTGCTCGGCGCGGAGCTCGGCCAGCGCGATCCTCGCGACGGCGACGACCTCCTCAGGTCGGCGCGCCGTCGCATCGTCGACGCCGCGGCCGTTGAGCACCAGCAGCACCGGCGCGGCCAGGTCGGCGGCGATCCTGGCGTTGGTGGCGAACTCGGTGGGAGTGCCGACATCCGTGTAGTCGGAGCCGAGGATCAGCACGGCATCGCACTGGCGCTGCACCACGGCGAAGCGGTCGACGATCCGGGTGAGCGCCGCATCCTGGTCCTCGTTCAGCGAGGCGTAGTCGCTCCCGGTGGACTGCTCGGCGGAGAGTCCTGCGGTGGCGCGCTGCAGCAGCATCTCCAGC
>WOYR01000236.1:0-8146 GCA_011620705.1 Microbacteriaceae bacterium
GCTCGAACTCCACGATGTTGCGGATGTCGGCTCCGCGGAAGGCGTAGATCGACTGATCGGAGTCGCCCACCACAGTCAGCGAGGCGCCCGGGATGCCGCCGTCGGCATCCACGCGCATGCGGGTGTCTTCTGGCACATGCTCGGGCTTGATCGGGCGCACCAGTTCGCGGATCAGCGCGTACTGCGCGTGGTTGGTGTCCTGGTACTCATCGACCAGCACGTGCCGGAAGCGCCGCTGATAGAGGGCAGCGACATCCGGGAACGCGCGGAACAGGTGCACGGTCTCGGCGATCAGGTCGTCGAAGTCGAGCGCGTTCGCCCGGCGCAGCCCGGCCGTGTAGCGGCGGAAGATCTCGAGGAAGGCGACGTCGTTCGGGTCATCCGTGTTGACGTTGCGCGAGTAGCTGTCCGCGTCGGTGAGCTCGTTTTTGAGCTTCGAGATCTTGGCGCTCACATTGCCGGGGGTGAAGCCGAGGGTGTCGGCATCCAGCTCCTTCAGGATGCGCTTGATCAGCGCGCGGGAGTCGGCGGAGTCGTAGATGGTGAAGCTCTGGCGCCGCTCCAAGGGGCCGAGCCCCATCGCCTCGGCCTGCCTGCGCAGGATGCGCACGCACGCGGAGTGGAAGGTCGAGATCCACATGCCCTCCGCCGCGCCGCCCACCAGCGCCTGCACCCGCTCGCGCATCTCGGCCGCAGCCTTGTTGGTGAAGGTGATGGCGAGGATCTGGCTCGGCCACGCCTCGCGCGTCTGGATCAGCCCGGCGATGCGCCGGGTCAGCACGCTGGTCTTGCCCGATCCGGCGCCCGCGACGATCAGCAGCGACGGGCCGCGGTAGAGCACCGCCTCGCGCTGCTGCGGGTTGAGACCCTCGAGCAGCGCCTCGTCGGGCTGCGGCGCGCCGCCGGGGGCCGACCCCGGATCGGCGTCGAAGCCGTCCAGAACGAAGGTCATGATCTCTGGATTCTACCGGCGGCCGGTGACGGCAGCCGGGGTCGGGCGCCGCTCCGCCGCCCGGGCGCGCCCCTCCCCCGCAACACCAAGGCCTGCGAAGCCAAGCCATGCGAAATCAAGACCTGCGAAATCAAGACATGCGAAATCAAGGCATGCGAAATCAAGGAAGACACGGGCGAACTCGGCCCGATCGCCGTCTGAGCGGATGCCGCCGCCCTCCCTTCCTTGATTTCGCATCGGACGGACCACTGTCCCCAGCCCGGGCGGCGCGTCCCCGCACGCAGCCGCGCCGGAGCAGCATCCCGCCATGACCACCCACCATCACGCGACCCCCGATCCGCTCCGATCCATCACTGCACGCGGCGGACTCGCCGCCACCCACGAACTCGCCGCCGACGGCGTCTCTCGTGCGCACCTCGCAGCGCTCGTCCGCGCGCGGCGCGTCATTCGAGTCCGGCAGGGCTGGTACGCGCGACCGGCGCTGCATCCGGACCTCGTTCGCGCAGCCAGAGTCGGCGGACTCCTCGGCTGCCGTTCGGCGCTCGCCCTCTCCGACATCTGGGTCGTCGGCGACGACCACCTGCACGTCGTGGTCGAACGCAACGACTGCCAGCTGCGATCCCCCGATCATTCCCGACGGCGCTTGCGCTCGACCGACCCGGTCACGGTGCACTGGCGCGCGCCCCGCGCGAACCGCGGCCAGTCGCGCCTCATCGTCGACCCTCTGATGTCGCTCATGGATCTCGCAGGGTGCACGAGCCCCGAGTTGCTGACGGCCACGACCGACTCCGTGCTGCGCCGGTGGCCGGAACGCGCCGCGGAGCTGCCCAGACTCGCCTCCGGCCTCCCCTTGGCGGCGCGGACGGCGCTGCTCGAAGCCGACGGAATCTGCGAATCCGGCATCGAGACCCTCTTCTGGCTTCGGATGCGCCACCTCGCCCCTCGGCGGCAGGTCACGATCCGGGGAGTCGGCCGCGTCGACTTCCTGTTCGGCGCGCGGCTCATCGTCGAAGTGGACGGAGCCGCCTTCCACGCGGGCACGGAAGAGTTCGAGTCGGATCGCGAACGCGACGCGCTTCTCAGCGCCCGCGGGTACCGCGTGCTCCGGTTCAGCTATCACCAGGTGATGGACCGCTGGCCGGAGGTGCACGCCGCGCTGTGGGCGGCCATCCTCCGCGGCGACCGGGGCTAACAGCGGTTCCCGGCTGCGGCCGGCCCTACGCCGAGCCCCGCCGCGGCATCCTCCGCCGATGCGAAATCAAGGAAGAACGGATGGCAATCGCTCGGCTGGTCGGATATCACGTGACCGAGGGCCCGAATTCCTTGATTTCGCATCCCCGGGGCCCCGCGGCAGGGCTCCGCGGCTGGGCCCCGCGGCCGGGCTCGCGGCCGGGCTCCGCGCCCCAGATGCGGGCCGGCGGCCGCCGAGGTTCAGAGCCCGTCGCGGGCCGCCACGGCCAGGTCCGGGTGATCGGCGAACACCCCGTCCACCCCGGTGCTGAGGATCAGCTCGAACTCGCGCCGCCAGTCGCCCCAGTCGGCAGGCGCCCCGCCGATGCGATGGCCGGACGCGAGGAAGCGGTTCTCGGGGCGGAGCGTCCACGTGAAGACCGAGAGCCCGTGCTCGTGGGCGCGGGCGACCAGCTCGGTGGTTCCGACCGGGCCCCGCGCGGCGCCCGCCTCGAGCAGCAGGCCCTTGTCGACGCTCACCCCGTCGACCTCGCCGGTCAGGCGGGCCAGTCCGGCATCCGTGATCTGCTCGGCGTACGTCGTGGCCCGATCGCCGTCGCGCGCCACCAGGTCGGCCGCCGCCCCGGTTGACTCGATCAGGTAGACGTAGTCCGCCTCGACGCCGCGCGCCCTCACCTGGCCGAGCACGGTCCCCTCGAAGCTCTCGACCGTGAGGCGGTCGCGCGAGCCCCACGGCTTCAACTGCTCGGCGACGAGTTCGTCGAGCGGCATCCCGATCGAGGCGAAGTGGGTGGCGTGCTTGATCTCGGCGACCAGCCGCAGCGGGCGCCGCAGCCGCTCCCCCGCCTCATCGACCAGCTCGAGCAGCTCGCTGAGGCGCAGCATCGGCTGCGCGCCGTCGAAGGTGGCGCTGTGCGGCCGCGGCTTCGGAAGCCGCTCCACCGCGCGCAGGGTTGCCAGCTCCTCCCAGCTGAAGTCCTCGGTGAACCAGCCGGTGACCGCCGCGCCGTCGATCTCCTTCGTGGTGCGGCGGCCCGCGAACTCCGGATGCTTCGCCACGTCGGTGGTCCGCGAGATCTCGTTCTCGTGCCGCACCACCAGCACCCCGTCCCGGCTGGACACCAGATCGGGTTCCACCGCATCCGCCCCCAGGGCGAAGGCGAGCTCGAACGACGCCCGGGTGTGCTCGGGACGGTAGCCGGGAGCCCCCCGGTGCCCGATCACGAACGGGGGGTGCGGGGCGCTCATGTGCTCACGATAATCTGGCCGGATCATGGCCGTCTGCGCGAATTGCTCCCGTGAGCTGCAGCCGGAGTGGAAGTTCTGCATCTACTGCGGGACGCCCACCGGAGTGCCGGTCACCGTGGCGGTCGCCGCTGCTCAGCCCGAGGTGCCGCCCGCCGCCGAGCCCGATGTGCTGCGCGCAGATGACATCCCCGCCGACGAGCCCGCGCCTGCCTCGCATCCGCCGGCCGCCCGGGCTGCGAGGATCAACATCCTGGCCGTGCTGGCGCTCATTCTGGGCTGCCTGGTCAGCCCGCTCGCTGCGCTGTTCGGCCACCTGGCCCTCAACCAGATCGGCCGCACCGGCGAGCGCGGCACCGCGATCGCCTGGGTCGCGATCGTGCTCGGCTACCTCTCCCTGGCGGCGCTGCTGGTGCTCGGGATCAGCTACTTCGCCCTGATCGCGTGACAGCTCCGGAACCGGCCCAGAGGGCCGCGGCCGCGCCGTTGCGCTGGGGCACGGAGCGGGACCGCATCGGGTGGGGAGCGATCCTGATCGTGAGCGGGGCGGTCGCGATCGCCGGATTCGACGCCTTCGTGCTCTGGTTGCTGTTCGCCGGCATTCTGGCGCACATCCTCGGATGGAGCATCCTGCCCTCCGACGGCCGGCGCCGCATCATCGCCGCCGCGCTGTCGACTCCTGCGGTCCTGCTGCTGCTCACCGGTCCGCGCTTCATGGCCGTGCTCGCGCTGCCGTACATCGGCTGGCTGCTCGTGCGCCGCCGCCCCCTGCGCAGCTACCCGACGCTGGCCTTCGTGGTGGCGGGCGCCGTGATCGTCGCCCGCCTCTTCCCCGACTACGGCGGGATGCTGCCCGCCCTCGGCATCGAGTTCCTGGTGATCGTCGCCTCGGCATGGGCGGCGCGCGCGGTCGCCAGGTAGACTGGCGGCATGGCCAACCCCGTCTTCAGCAACTCCCCCGCGTTCTCGCCCAAGGCGGCGCAGAAGCAGGCCGCGAAGGATGCCGCAGCCACCGCATCCGGAGCCACCGCGGTCGCCGTCCCCTCGGCCGCCCAGCTCGACGAGCACTTCGCGCTCCCGGATGCCACCGCAGCCCAGATGGACCGGATGAGCTACGAGGACACCATCGTCAAGACCGTGGTGGGCTTCGTCGTGCTGGTCGTCGGAGCGGCGATCGGCTGGTTCGTCCCGGTGCTGCTCTTCCCTGCGCTCATCGTGGGGCTCGTGCTCGGCCTGGTCAACTCGTTCAAGCGCGAGCCGGTGCCCGCCCTGATCCTGGGCTACTGCCTCGCAGAGGGCGTCCTGGTCGGCGCCGTCTCGTCCTGGTACAACACGGCATTCGGCTCCGGCATCGTGCCGATGGCGGTGTTCGGCACTCTGGGGGTCGTCGGCGTCACGCTCGCGCTTTTCGCCAGCGGCAAGATCCGCGCCTCCCGGCGCGCGACCAAGGTCTTCCTGGTCGCGATCGTCGGCTACGCGGCCTACTCGCTCGTCAACGTCGGGCTGATCGCCTTCGGGGTCACCGACTCGATGTACGGGCTCGGCGACGTGAAGATCGGCAACACCGGGATCCCGCTGGGGGTGCCCCTGGGCATCCTGGTCGTGATCATGGCGGCATACTCGCTGGTGGTCGACTTCGACTTCGTGCAGCGCGGCGTGCGGAGCGGGCAGCCGCGCAGGTACGGTTGGACCGCCGCCTTCGGGATCGTGGTCACCGTGGTGTGGCTGTACCTCGAGATCCTGCGGCTGATCTCCTACTTCATGCCGCGGAATTAGCCCCCAAGCACGCTATTCCCACTCGATCGTCCCCGGCGGCTTCGAGGTGACGTCGAGCACGACCCGGTTCACGCCCGCGACCTCGTTGGTGATCCGGGTCGAGATGCGGGCGAGCACCTCGTAGGGCAGGCGCGTCCAGTCGGCGGTCATCGCATCCTCGGATGACACCGGCCGCAGCACGATCGGGTGCCCGTAGCTGCGCCCGTCGCCCTGCACACCGACCGAGCGGACGTCGGCCAGGAGCACGACCGGGCACTGCCAGATCTCGCCGTCCAGACCCGCGGCGGTCAACTCGGAGCGGGCGATGGCGTCCGCCTTCCTGAGCAGTTCGAGGCGCGCCGCGGTGACCTCGCCGACGATCCGGATGCCGAGCCCCGGCCCCGGGAAGGGCTGGCGCCCCACGATCGCCTCTGGCAGTCCGAGCTCGCGCCCGATGGCCCGCACTTCGTCCTTGAACAGCATGCGCAGCGGTTCGACCAGCTCGAATTGCAGGTCTTCCGGCAGGCCGCCCACGTTGTGGTGGCTCTTGATGTTGGCGGTGCCGGTGCCGCCGCCGGATTCGACGACATCCGGATACAGGGTGCCCTGCACCAGGAAGCGGATCGGGTCGCCGTCGGCCGCCGACTCGGCGACCAGCTCCGCCTGCGCCTGCTCGAAGGTGCGGATGAACTCGCGCCCGATGATCTTGCGCTTCTGCTCGGGGTCGGTGACCCCGGCGAGCGCGGTGAGGAACTGCTCGGCCGCGTCGATGGTGACGAGCCGGATGCCGGTGGCCGCCACATAGTCCTGCTCCACCTGCTCGCGCTCGCCGGCGCGCAGCAGCCCGTGGTCGACGAAGACGCACACCAGCTGATCGCCGACCGCCTTGTGCACGAGCGCGGCGGCGACCGCCGAATCCACGCCGCCCGACAGCCCGCAGATCGCCTTTCCGCCGCCGAGCTGCGCGCGGATCCTCTCGACCTGCTCGGCGATCACATTGCCGCTGTTCCATTCACCCGGGATGCCCGCCGCCCCGTGCAGGAAGTTCTCGATCACCCGCTGGCCGTACGGCGAGTGCTTCACCTCGGGATGCCACTGCACCCCGTACAGCTTGCGGGCGTCGCTCGCGAACGCGGCCACCGGGGTCGCATCGCTGCTGGCAAGAACCTCGAAGCCCTCCGGCGCTGTGACGACGGAGTCGCCGTGGCTCATCCACGCGGTCTGCTCGGCGGGCTGACCCGCGAGGAGGACGCCGCCGGGCGCGCCGGGCGCTCCATCGGGGCGGGTCAGTCTCACCGTGGTCGAGCCGTACTCCCGCACCCCTGTGGGTGCGACCTCCCCGCCGAGCTGCTGCGCCATGACCTGGAATCCGTAGCAGATGCCGAGCGTGGGCACGCCGAGTTCGAGCACGTCCGGATCCAGCTCGGGCGAGCCCTCCTCGTAGACGCTGGACGGGCCCCCGCTGAGCACGATCCCCGCCGGGTTCCTCGCCTTCACCTCGGCGGCCGTGATGGTGTGCGGCACGATCTCGCTGTACACGCCGGCCTCGCGCACACGGCGCGCGATCAGCTGAGCGTACTGCGCTCCGAAGTCGACGACGAGGACCGGATGCTCCTCCCCGCCTGTCGTCACACCGCCGCCTCAGCGGAGGCAGGCGCCCCCACCGCGGCCTGACGGGCCTCGGTCTGCGCGATCCGCCCCTGGATGTATGCCGGGATGCGGAACTCGAAGTAGAACGACAGGAAGGGGATCACGCCGCCGAGCGCGAACCACAGGAACCGCCCGAACGAGAACCGCACCATCCGCCACAGCAGGAAGTCCAGCCCGAGGTAGAGCACGTAGAGCCAGCCGTGGGTGATCAGCTCGAGCGTGGAGAAGTTGACCGCCGTGATCTCCTTCGGCGGCACGAGGGCGACAAGGCCGAAGGGGCCTCCCACCTCGATATCGACGCCGAAGCCGTAGCGGAACACCATCATCAGGCAGAGTCCGAGCAGCAGGACACCGGTGATGATCGCGGAGACCCGGAAGATGCGCAGCAGCATGCGGACGCGGGGGACGTCCTCGAAGCGGGGTCCGGTCGGCATGGCCTCAGTCTACGTCCGCGCGCTCCTCCACCTGGTCCTGCACCAGCCGGTACCAGAGGTAGATCGCGAATCCGGCGAAGATCGCCCACTCGGCCGCGTAGAAGAGGTTGAGCCAGTTGAGCGACACCTCCCGGCTGGGTGCGGGCGAGTCGATCGGGTCGAGGCCGGCAGCGGGCGCCGCCGCGACGAGGTAGCCGCCGTACACGGTGCCGTCGAAGCTCTCCCACTGGTTGATGAACGCGGGGACGGATGCCGCGCTCTGCACGCCGTTCGGCACGTCCCGCTGATCCGGCGGCTCGCTGGGCAGGTACCGCCCGATCAGTGGGCTCGCGATCGCCGCGGAGTCCTCGGCCGCCACCGCCTCGGCGCGCGTCGGCGCCCAGCCGAGAGCGACCGCGAGTTCGCCCGTGCCGGTGCGCGCATGTCCGACGAGCCAGTAGCCGGCAGTCCCCCCGTTGAGCCGTTTGCTGAGCACGACGAAATCGCCGGGGACCAGGGTCGCGTCGGTGGTGACCATCCGGCCCAGCTGCTCGCCGGTGACGGCCGCGCCGGGCTTCGACAGGGTGCTGAGCGCGATCGGCGTCTCGGTGTCGGTGCGGTCGACCTGAGCCGTCGCGAAGCTGCGGGAGATCTGCCACTGGCCCAGTGCCGCGAATCCCGCCGCGATGGCGAGTGCCAGGACGAGGGCGGCGATCCAGCGCGGCTGCCTGGCGATCCTCCAGAATGCGGGCCCGAGCCGTCGGGCGGCGGGAGCGGTGCTCATCAGTACTCCGGGTCGCGGCCGCGGTCGGCCGGGATGTCGTGATCGCTCTGCTGCTCGGCCTGGCGCGCGATGCGGCTCTCGGCGTCGTCCTCGGTGCGGCCGTCGGCGGTGGAGTCGGCGGTGGAGTCGGCGGTGGAGAGGCCTTCCTCGCCGGCC
>WOYR01000236.1:8246-9895 GCA_011620705.1 Microbacteriaceae bacterium
GTCGGCGGTGGAGTCGGCGGTGGAGTCGGCGGTGGAGAGGCCTTCCTCGCCGGCCGGATCGGCTCCCTGCGCCAGCAGCCCGCCTTCGCGCGAATCGGAGAGGAAGGTGCCTGCGCCCTCGTCGACGGCGGCGGGCACGATGTGATCCGAGGCGGCGACCTCCAGGGCGGCGAGCTCGTCGTCGCCGGCGCCCGCCATGGCCGCCTCGGCGAGGGCGAAGTCGCGATCGCGGGCAGCATCCGACTGCACGACGGCGGGGCGGCGGGTGCCGAAGCGGCGGGTGAAGATCCAGTCCCCCGCGCGCTCCGAGTTGAGCGCGAGCACAGGTCCGACGATCGCCATGATCAGAACGTACAGTCCGGCGAAGGGAGTCAGCCGAGAGTCCAGGCCGGCCGCCGACGCGAGAGTGGCCAGGATCAGCGCGAACTCGCCGCGGTTCTGCAGCATCCCGCTGACGTTGAATCCCTCCGCCGGGGTGAGCTTGTTGAGCCAGGCGATCAGCTGACCGCCCGCCATGTTGAGCACCAGCGTCATCACCACGGCGGCGATCACCGGCACCAGGACGCCGCCGAAGGTCGAGGGATTCAGCGTGAGCCCGAAGTTGAGGAAGAAGAACGCGCCGAACACGTCCCGCAGCGGCAGCGAGAACTGCTCGATGCGCGCCTTGTACCGGGTCGCTCCGAGCACCAGGCCGATCAGGAACGCGCCGATCGCATTCGAGACCCCGAGCAGTTCGCCGATGCCGCCGAAGGCCACCGCCAGTCCGAAGAACAGGATAGTGAACAGCTCGTCGTCGCGCGCCCCCATCAATCGGGATACCGCCCGCCCGCCCCAGCGCGCCAGCGCGAACATCGCCACCAGGAACGCGAAGGAGATCGTCAACTGCAGCACGACCGCCCAGACGCTGGTCTCGCCGCCGATGACCACGGTGACGATCGCCAGGTAGACCGCGATGAACACGTCCTCGACGACCGTGATGCCCAGGATCACCGGGGTCTCCCGGTTGGTCAGGCGGCGCAGCTCGATCAGCAGCTTGGTGACGATCGCGCTGGAGCTGGTGGCCGTCATCCCGGCGATGATCAGCGCCTCGCGGGTGCCCCAGCCGACCCAGAGCCCGAACAGGAAGCCGAGCCCCATGTTGATCACGATGCGGGTTCCGCCGCTGAGCAGCAGCGAGCGGATGTTGCCGAAGAACTCGTCCTGATCGAACTCGAGCCCGAGGCTGAACAGCAGGAAGATCAGGCCGACGACGGCGACCAGTTCGACATCGGCGGATTTGAAGCTCAGCGGGAACCAGTGGAAGTGGGGGCTCGCGATGAGCCCGACGAGCATGTAGATCGGGATGGCGGGCAGCCCGATGAGCTTGCCCAGCCGCCCGAGAACATAGGCGATGACGAACAGGACGCCGAGGACGAGGAGTTCGTGGCCCACGGCGCTAGCTTCCGGGCGGCGCGTCCACGGACTCGGCCCGCGCCTTGAAATCGCCGGTGCGGTAGAAGAGGAACGCCTTCGCCACCTTCTCGGGAGCGCCGGCCACCACCAGGGTGTCGCCGGGGAAGACCTTGAAGTCGCCGACCGGGGCCGGATTGGCGGATTCCCCGCGCACGATCGCCACGACGGTCACGCCAGGCAGCCCGCGGTCGGTCATG
>WOYR01000262.1 GCA_011620705.1 Microbacteriaceae bacterium
AAGACCGAGATCGCGGTGCGGGCCGCGTTCAAGGCGGTGCAGGACGGCAAGCAGGTCGCGATGCTGGTGCCGACCACGCTGCTGGTGCGGCAGCACATGGAGACCTTCGCCGAGCGCTTCGCCGGATTCCCGGTGCACCTGCGCGCGCTCAGCCGCTTCCAGAGCGCGAAGGAGTCGAAGGAGACGATCGAGGGCCTCGCTCGCGGCGAGGTGGATGTCGTGATCGGCACCCACCGCCTGCTCAGCGAAGGCATCACCTTCAAAGACCTCGGGCTCGTCATCATCGACGAGGAGCAGCGCTTCGGAGTCGAGCACAAGGACGCGCTCAAGAAGCTGAAGACCAACGTGGACATCCTGGCGATGTCGGCCACCCCCATCCCGCGCACCCTCGAGATGGCGGTGACCGGGATCCGCGAGATGTCGACGCTGGCGACGCCGCCGGAGGATCGGCATCCGATCCTCACCTACGTCGGGCCGTACAGCGACAAGCAGGTGGCGGCCGCGATCCGCCGCGAGCTGCTGCGCGAGGGCCAGGTCTTCTTCGTGCACAACCGGGTGTCGTCGATCAACCGGGTCGCGGCGCAGCTCGCCGAGCTGGTGCCGGAGGCCCGCATCGCGGTCGCCCACGGCCAGCTGGCCGAGAGCGCGCTCGAGCAGGTGATCGTGGACTTCTGGGAGCGCAAGTCCGATGTGCTCGTCACCACGACGATCATCGAGACCGGCATCGACATCCCCAATGCGAACACCCTGATCATCGACCAGGCCGACAAGTACGGGCTCTCGCAGCTGCACCAGATCCGCGGGAGGGTCGGACGAGGGCGCGAGCGCGCGTACGCCTACTTCCTCTACGACGACGACAAGCCGCTGAGCGAACTGGCGCAGGACCGGCTTCAGACCATCGCCGCCAACAACGAACTCGGCGGCGGCATGCAGATCGCACTCAAGGACCTGGAGATCCGCGGGGCGGGCAACCTGCTCGGCGGCGAGCAGTCGGGTCACATCGCGGGTGTCGGCTTCGATCTCTATCTGCGCATGATCGGCGAGGCCGTCTCCGCGTTCCGAGGGGACGCCGCAGAGGGGCAGACCGAGCTGCGCCTCGAACTGCCGGTGGATGCGCACATCCCCGAGGAGTACGTCGAGAGCGAGCGGCTCCGGCTCGAGGCGTACCAGAAGCTGTCGACGGCGGCGGCGCCGGCCGCCCCCGAGGACGCCATCGACTCGGTCGTCGACGAGCTCACCGACCGCTACGGCGAGCCGCCCGCCCAGGTGCGGAACCTGGTCGCGATCTCGCGCCTGCGACGGCTGGCGCAGAAGGCGGGGCTCAGCGACGTGGTCGCGATGGGCGGCAACCTCCGCATCGCGCCGGCCGAGCTGCCGGACTCGCTGCAGGTGCGGCTGCAGCGGCTCTACCCGGGCGCGCGGCTGTTCGCCCAGGCGAAGGCGATCAGCGTGCCGCTGTTCGCGGGCGCCCCGGCCGGGGAGCGCGACGACGCACAGCTGGTGGAGTGGGTGACCGGGCTGCTGGCGGCGATCTTCCCGGCACCCGTGGTGGAGCCCGTGAGCCCGTGACCCTCGAGCCCCGGACCCTCGAGCCCCGGACCGGACCTCGTCCCGAGGTGTCCGTCGCGGGTCCGCAGACCCAGCTGAGCCAGCGCTCCTCGCCCGAACTGTGGTGGCGGCTCGGTGCTGCCGTCTTCGCGCTGCCGGATGTCGAGCCGGGGCCCAGCCAGGTCTCCCCGGCGTCGAGCCGCGCCGTCTTCCTGCTGGACCAGGCGGTGCAACGAGCTCCCGAGACCTCACTCGCCCCGGGCAGGCGGCTCGAGCCGGTGCACCTGCACGGAGTCGAGGACACCAGCATCCACCTGTGCCTCCCGGCGCCGCGCGGACAGGAACTCACCCGACTCGGCTGGGCCGAGCCGCACCAGTACGGCGACTACGGCACCGAGTTCCTCGTGTACGGCCCTCGTGACGACCACGAACTGCGCGTGGTGCTCGCTCTGATCGCAGAGAGCCTGACCTTCGCGCGGGGGTGAGCCCTGCCCGCCGCCGGCCCCGGCCCCGCCGCCGGCACAGATGCGAAATCAAGGAAATCCTGCCTGGCCCCGCGTCAATCGTCCGATGCGGCGGGCGACTCCTTCTGAATTCCTTGATTTCGCATCGGGTGGGCGGAGGGCTGCTCCGGCGTCCGCCATGCTCCGCCGACGACGATCGGGATGAGCACCAGCGAGCGCAGATCCACGAGAGCGTGCAGCACGATGGGCGCGGCGATGGAGCCGGTCAGCACGTACATGGCCGCGAACACGAGCCCGAGAACAGTGGCGAGCAGGATGCCGAGGGCGCCCTGGTAGAGGTGCAGCATCCCGAAGATGACAGCCGCGATGAGGAAGGACAGCGGCCCGAGCCCGAGGATCCCGAACAGCAGCGCCGGCATCGCGAGCCGGAACAGCAGCTCCTCGAACACGCCAGCGGACAAGCCGAGCCCCACCCCGAACTTGAGCTCGCCGCGCTCCCGCGGCAGCAGAGCCCGGATGTCGCCCACCGCCGGGATGCCGTCGAGCCCTTCCTCGCCTGCCGAGCCCCGCAGCAGCAGCACCGGCGCGACGAGCACCGCCGCAGCCAGCACCAGCGCGGCGGCCCAGACCGCGGTCCCCGTCGGCGTCCCGAGGAAGCCGCGCACCGCCGCCACAGGCACCCAATCCTGCGTCTGCCGCAGTACGGGCGTCAGCTCTGGCCAGGCCGCGAGCAGCACCGCCGCCGTCAGGCCGCCCATGACGAGCGCGGATTCCAGCAGCAAGCGGCTGTAGACCTTGCGCCGCGCGCGGGTGGCTTTCAGCCGCTTGAAGCGCCGGTATGTGCCGCGCTGCCGGGTCGCGGCGCGCCAGCCGAGCAGGCCGACCACCACGAGCAGGAGGGCCAGCAGGGCGGGTTGCATCGGGCCATTCTGCCCGGGACCGGGAATGCTGCGCTGCGCGACGGTCTTAGAGTCGGGTGTGGCCGATGATGTAGGACTCCGCTCGGAGCGGGGGCCGGTGCTGCTCGCCATCATGGTCAGCACAGGTCTCGTGGCCATCGATGCGACGATCCTGGCGACGGCCGTGCCCTCGGTGGTGAAAGACGTCGGCGGCTTCTCGGCGTTCCCCTGGCTGTTCTCGATCTACCTGCTGGCGCAGGCCGTCACGGTGCCGATCTACTCGAAGCTGGCCGACATGATCGGCCGCAAGCCGATCATCCTCATCGGGATCGGGCTGTTCCTGCTCGGTTCCGTGCTCAGCGGTTTCGCCTGGAGCATGCCGGCGCTCATCGTGTTCCGCGCCGTCCAGGGGCTCGGCGCCGGCGCGGTGCAGCCGATGTCGATCACCATCATCGGCGACATCTACACCGTCGCGGAACGCGCGCGGGTGCAGGGCTACGTCGCCGGTGTCTGGGCCGTGTCCTCCGTGATCGGGCCGACCCTCGGCGGGGTGTTCTCGCAGTTCGCGTCGTGGCGGTGGATCTTCTTCGTCAATGTGCCCATCTGCATCCTCGCGGTGGTCCTGCTGCTGCGCGGATTCCACGAGAAGGTCGAGAGGAGGCGGCACCGCATCGACGTGGCCGGGGCGGGGCTGCTCGCGGCATCCACCGCCCTGATCGTGCTCGGGGTGCTCGAAGGCGGCGTGGCCTGGCCGTGGGACTCGCCGATCAGCATCGGGATCTTCGCAGTCGGAGCCCTGGCGCTCGCCGCATTCATCCTGGTGGAGCGGCGCGTGGCGGAACCGGTGCTGCCGCTCTGGGTGTTCCGGCGGAGACTGCTGCTGACCACCTCGCTCGTGGGCTTCGGGGTGGGCGCGGCCCTGACCGGACTCAGTTCCTTCGTGCCGACCTACCTCGAGGGCTCGATCGCCGTGACGCCGCTGATCGCCGGCGTGGCCCTGGCTGCCCTGACGATCGGCTGGCCGGTCGCCGCCACCTTCGCGGGGCGCCTCTACCTCCGGATCGGATTCCGGCTCACCGCCGTGATCGGCTCGGCCTTCGTGGTGGTCGGCACGGTCGTGCTCGCCGCCTTCGGGGTCACGCCATCGCTGGCGATCGTCGCAGTCGCCTGCTTCGTGGTCGGTTTCGGCTTCGGATGGTCAGCGGTGCCGACCATGATCGCGGCGCAGTCCAGCGTCGGCTGGAGCGAACGCGGAGTCGTCACAGGGGCGAACATGTTCTCGCGGTCCATCGGCAGCGCCGTGGGCGCTGCGATCTTCGGGGCGATCGCGAACGGGGTCATCGCGGCGCGCGGTGGCGGTGAGAACGACCCGGTCACGGTGGCTCTGGCCTCCACCGGGGTGTTCATCGGGATCGCGGTCACGGCCGTGATCATCGTGCTCGCCGTGCTGGCCATGCCGAAGACGCCGGTGGGGGCATCCGCTCCCGTGCCGTCCCCTGAGGCCGACGCGGTCGCGTCGTAGCGCGGCAGGATGGGGGCATGACCCCCGCCTCCGATCGGGCCGAGCCGCTCGTGCCGACCACGCCGCATCCGGAACTCGACGAGCTGATCGCCGTGCTCGAGAGACTGCGAGCCCCCGGCGGCTGCGTCTGGGACCGCGAGCAGAGCCACGCCAGCCTCGTGCAGTACCTGGTCGAGGAGACCTTCGAACTGGTCGACGCCATCGAGGCCGGCGACCGCGAGGATCTGATCGAGGAGCTCGGTGATGTGCTGTACCAGGTGATCTTCCACGCCGACATCGCCGCAGAAGCGGGGCAGTTCACCCTTGAGGATGTCGCGGCGCACATGCGGCAGAAGATGGTCGCCCGGCACCCCCACGTGTTCGGCGATGCCAGTGCGCTGACGTCGGCGGATGTCGTGGAGACCTGGGAGGCCGTCAAGGCGGTCGAGAAGGCGCACCGCACCAGCGTGCTGGACGGGATCCCGCAGGGGATGCCGAGCCTGGCCCTCGCCGACAAGACTCTGGGCCGCGCGGCGAAGGTGGGGGTGGCGCGCGAGGCCGCCGTCATCCCGGAGACCGAGCAGGAGCTGGGGGAGCAGCTGCTCGCCATGGTGGTCGCCGCGAGGGCGGCAGGCCTCGACAGCGAGCGCGCACTGCGTGGCGCGCTGCGCGCGCTGCAGGACGAGGTCCGGCGCGCTGAGTCCGGCGGCCGCTGAGCACACCCCCGCCCGTCAGGATTCGTGCCTAACCGTCGCTCTGATTGGCCTGAACGGCGCCTTCGCACGAATCCTGACTGGGCGGCGGCCCGATGAGCCCCTGCCAGACTGGCCAGCGGAGCGCGGCGGCGTGTACGTCGCGCGGAGTGTGCGCGCCGCAGGAGCGGCGGCGCGCCAGACTGGAGCCGTGGCAACCCAGGTCAACCCCCCGCGCGGCATGCGCGACTTCCTCCCCGCCGAGAAGGCGCGGCGCGAGCGGCTGCTGGCCGTCATCCGCGCCAGCTACCGCTCGCACGGCTTCGACGAGATCGAGACCCCGGTCGCGGAGGACAGCGACCGGCTGCACGCGGGCCTCGGCGGCGACAACGAGAAGCTCGCGTTCGGCATCCTGAAGCGCGGTCTCACCCACGACGACCTCCAGGCCGCGGCCGAGCCGCTGGATCTGGTCGACCTGGGGCTGCGCTTCGACCTGACCGTCCCGCTCGCGCGGTTCTACGCGACGCACCGGGCAGAGCTGCCGACGGTGTTCCGGGCGATCCAGATGGCTCCGGTGTGGCGGGCGGAGCGACCGCAGAAGGGCCGCTACCGGCAGTTCGTGCAGTGCGACATCGACATCATCGGGGAGCCGGGCATCCAGGCAGAGGCCGAGCTGCTGGTGGCCACGCTCGCGACGGTCGACGCGCTGGGGCTGCGCGACAGCGTCATCCGCATCAACGACCGCAGGCTGTTGAACGGGATGCTCGACACCCTGGGCTTCGCCGAGGCCGACCGGGATGCCGTGCTCGTCACGATCGACAAGCTGGACAAGATCGGGCAGGACGGCGTCGTCGCCGAACTGCGCGAGCGCGCAGTGACGTCCGCCGCCGTGGACGCGCTGGAGACATTCTTCCGCCGCCCGATGACGAAGGAGTTCCTGCCGTACGGGGACCGCGCGATCCGCAGGGCCCTGCCGCAGGGCGCCGACGAGGGTGTGATCGCCGAACTCGTCGCGCTCGGCGACGCCGTCGGCGCCGCCCGGCGCGCCCAGGGACTCGGGGCCGAGGAACTCGCCATGCAGCCGGCGCTGCTCCAGTTCGACCCGTTCCTGGTGCGCGGCATGGGCTATTACACCGGGCCGATCTTCGAGCTCGCGCACCCGAGCGTCCCCTACTCGCTCGGCGGCGGCGGGCGCTACGACGGGATGATCGGGCGATTCCTCGGCACCGATGTTCCCGCCACCGGCTTCTCGCTCGGCTTCGAGCGCCTCGTCGAGCTGCTCGAGATGGATGCAGCCGACTCCGCTCCCGCGGTCGCCCTGCTGTACGACGCCGACGTCCCGCTCGCGACCCTGCTCACCTTGAAGGCGGAGCTGCTGGCCGGGGGCGGGCGGGTTCGGCTGGTCGCGCGCCCGAAGAACACCAGGTCGCTGCTCGCGTCCCTCGAGGCGGAGGGGTTCTCGCGCTTCGCCTTCGTGGATGCCACGGCGACGCACGGATCCGAGCTGGAGCTGCGCCCCCTGGGTAGTTGACTTTCTGCAACGATCCTCTATGGTTGATTTCAGTCAACTTTCAGAGGAGAACCGTGAGTTCTGCAGTCGCAGCGCCAGCCGCCGCCCCCATGACGCACCGCCAGACCCTGGAGGCCCTCTCCGGGCTGCTGGTCGGCATGTTCGTCGCCATTCTTTCCGGCACGGTCGTGTCGACATCCCTTCCGCGCATCGTGCACGATCTGGGCGGGGACCAGTCGTCGTTCACCTGGGTGGTCACCGCGACGATTCTCGCCACGACGGTCAGCACGCCGATCTGGGGCAAGCTGGCCGATCTGATGAGCCGCAAGCTGCTCGTGCAGCTCGCGCTCGGGGTCTTCATCGTCGGCTCGGCGCTCGCCGGCCTCTCCCAGGACCCCGGCACCCTGATCGGCTTCCGCGTGGTCCAGGGACTCGGCGCGGGCGGGCTGACCGCGCTCGTGCAGGTCCTCCTGAGCGACATCATCAGCCCCCGCGAGCGCGGACGGTACATGGGCTTCCTCGGCGCCGTCATGGCCGTGGGCACGGCGGGCGGCCCCCTGCTCGGCGGTGTGATCACCGACTCGATCGGCTGGCGCTGGAACTTCTACGTCGCCATCCCCTTCGCGGTGCTCGCCATCGTGCTGATCCAGGCGACGCTGCACCTGCCCAAGCGCCGCAAGAAGGTGTCGATCGACTACCTCGGCGCGGTGCTGATCACCGCGGGCGTCTCGCTGATCCTGATCTGGGTGACACTGGCCGGCAACCAGTTCGAATGGGGCTCGCTCACCTCGTGGCTGATGGCATCGGGCGGCGTGGTGCTGCTGGTCGTCGCGGTGCTCGTGGAGCTCAAGGTCAAGGAACCGATCATCCCGCTCAAGATGTTCCTCAACCGCACCTTCACCCTCGTCGTGGTCGCCAGCCTCTCGGTCGGCGTCGCGCTCTTCGGCACCTCGGTGTTCCTCGCCCAGTACATGCAGTTGAGCCGCGACAAGACGCCGACCGAGGCGGGCCTGCTGACACTGCCGATGGTCTTCGGCATGCTGATCTCCTCGGCCGGGATCGGGGCCGTCATCAGCCGAACCGGTCGTTGGAAGAGTTGGATGATCCTCGGCGCCTCGCTGCTGACGGTGGGCATGGTGCTCATGGGGACCATCCGCTACGACACCGACTTCGCGCTGCTGTTCATCTACATGGCCGTGGTCGGGCTGGGTGTCGGAATGGTCATGCAGAACCTCGTGCTGGTGGTGCAGAACACCACGGATGTCAGCGACATCGGTGCTGCGAGCGCCTCTGTGGCGTTCTTCCGCAGCCTCGGCGGCGCTGTGGGCGTGGCGGTGCTGGGCGCTGTGCTGGGCACCAGGGTGACGCAGGTGGTCACCGATGGGCTCAAGAAGCTCGGCATCGACCCGACGCAGACCGGCCTCAGCGGCGGCGCGCTGCCGGAGTTGAAGCTGCTGCCCGCCCCGATCCGCACCCTGGTCGAGCAGGGGTACGGCCAGGGTGTCGGCGAGATCTTCCTGATCGCGGCCCCGCTCGCGCTCGTCTCCTTGATCGCCATCATCTTCCTGCCGAACGTCGCGCTCGGCCGCAAGAGCGGCGTCGAGCAGCTGGCCGAGCGGGAGAGCGAGCTGCTGGTGGATGTCGCGGTCGACTCGATCGCCGCGGCGCCGCACGTCGACTCGATCGAGCAGCCGGCCAGCGGCGCCGCCCCGGATGGCGCTGCGGGTTCATCGGGTCGATGACCTACTCTGGCCTCGTGACCCCCGCCGATCCCGCCCGCGAGGCGGCATCGGCGGAGGTCGAGGCCGCGATCACCGAGCTGTTCCGCGTCGGCCGCACCTGGAGCAAGCTGCTGTCCGAGCGGTTCCGGCCCGAGCTGCCGCAACTCGCCTACGGGATCCTGCGGTACGTCGACATGCACGGGCCGCTGCGCTCCTCCGACATCGTCACCACCTTCGGCATGGACAAGGGCGCGGTCAGCCGGCAGATCTCGATCCTGCGCGAGCGCGGGCTGCTCGATGCGAGCAGTGATCCCGACGACCGGCGCTCGACCGTGCTCTCCTCGTCGGCAGCGGCCAGGGAGGCGTTCGAGCACTTCAGCCGCGGCATCCGGGACCAGTACGCATCGGTGCTGGACGACTGGTCGCAGCAGGATCTCGAAGATGTCGCCCGTCTGATCGGCCGCCTCACCTCCGCGCTCGACGCGGGCTTCCAGGACAGCGGGTTCCGACCCGCGCGCTAGGATTCCCGAGGACGCAGCGCCCGATCCTGTGCGCGGGCCCCGTTCCGAAGGAGAATCCATGTCCGCCATCGAGGCAGTCGGCGCTCGCGAGATCCTGGACTCCCGGGGCAACCCGACCGTCGAGGTCGAGGTGCTGCTCGACGACGGGACCGTGTCGCGCGCGGCGGTGCCGTCCGGTGCCTCCACCGGCGCCTTCGAGGCCTACGAGCTCCGTGACGGCGACAAGAGCCGCTACCTCGGCAAAGGTGTTCTGAAAGCGGTCGGCAGCGTGCTCGATGTGCTCGGGCCGGCGGTCGAGGGCTTCGAGGCCAGTGACCAGCGCCTGGTGGATGCCGAACTGATCGCCGCTGACGGCACGGCCAACAAGTCCGAGCTGGGTGCGAACGCGATCCTCGGAGTCTCGCTCGCCGTCGCCAAGGCCGCGTCCGATTCCGCAGACCTGCCGCTGTTCCGCTACCTGGGCGGACCCAACGCGCACGTCCTGCCCGTTCCGATGATGAACATCATCAACGGGGGCGCGCATGCCGACAACGGCATCGACGTGCAGGAGTTCATGATCCTGCCGATCGGCGCCACCAGCTTCGCGGAGGCGCTGCGCTGGGGCGCCGAGACCTATCACGCGCTCAAGGCGGAGCTGCACAAGAAGGGTTTCTCGACCGGCCTCGGCGACGAGGGCGGCTTCGCCCCCGATCTGAAGTCGGCGCGCGAGGCGCTGGATCTCATCGTCGAGTCGATCGGCCAGGCCGGGTTCACGGTCGGCGAGGACATCGCGCTCGGCATGGATGTGGCATCCACCGAATTCTTCAAGGACGGCGTCTACACGTACGAGGGCAAGGACTGCTCGTCGGCCGAGCTCACCGCATATTTCGAGGGGCTGGTCGCCGATTACCCGCTGATCACCATCGAGGATCCGCTGGCGGAGGACGACTGGGACGGCTACGTCGCACTGACCGAGGCGCTCGGCTCGAAGATCCAGATCGTGGGCGATGACCTGTTCGTCACCAATCCGGTGCGCCTGCAGAAGGGCCTCGAG
>WOYR01000109.1:0-1532 GCA_011620705.1 Microbacteriaceae bacterium
GTCGCGTACAACGTCATCCTCGAGGGCGTCTGGTTCTACTCCGGCTTCATGGTGGCGCTGAGCTTCCGCCAGCGGAACCTGCTGCGCAACTTCGGCTCGCTGATGGATTGGGTGGTGCGCGACGAGAGCCTGCACCTCAAGTTCGGCATCAACCTCATCCTGACCGTGCTCGAGGAGAACCCCGAGTTGCAGACCGAGGAGTTCGCGGCCGAGATCAAGAAGATGATCACGGATGCCGTGGAGATGGAGGAGCAGTACAACCACGACCTGCTCCCCAGCGGCATCCTCGGTCTGAACGCCAACTACATCAACCAGTACGTGAAGTACCTGGCCGACCGTCGGCTCGAGGAGCTCGGCTTCGACCCGGAGTACAACGTGACCAACCCGGCCAAGTGGATGGCGACCGCCAACGACACCCTGCAGTTGGTCAACTTCTTCGAGTCGACGAACACCTCCTACGAGTCCAACGCCTCGGCGTCGTCGGGGAAGAAGTAGACGCGCGCTCCTGCATCCTCGCTATCGTGCGGCGATGCACGAGTTCGAACTGCTGGCCGACCCGACGCGCCGTCGCATCGTCGAGTTGCTCGCGCACCAGGAGCTGTCCGTCGTGGTGCTGGCGGCAAGACTGGGCAGCGACTTCCCGGTGAGCCGTTCCGCGGTCTCGCATCAGCTGCGGGTTCTGCGGGATGCCGACTTCGTCGAGGTGCGCGACTGGGGCTCCGAGCGCAGGTACCGGCTCGCGTGGGACGCGATGGATCGGCTCGATGCTGCCGTTGAGCGGCTGTGGCAGATCTGGGAGGACCGCGTCGGCTGGCCCTACGATGTCGTGTCGCCGGAGCCGCCTGCGCGCCTGCATCGTGCGGGACGGCGAGGCCTGCGCGGCCGGACGCGCGCCGAGATCGAGCCGCGCGGCGGCCAGGATGACTGGTGGCAGTTCATATCCGACTGAAAGGACCACTCGGCAATGACCACGCAGCGAAGCTCCCGTGGGAGCAGGGGTGCCTCCTCCCACGGGAGGTGAATGCCGCCTCACCATGAGGCGCAGTTCACCCGATCTGGAGGGGGATGGTTGGGGCTGGGACGACGCGGAACCTTACTGTGTCGTCACGGCCCGTTCGGATCCCACGGGGTGCGATCAGTGCTCGTGCGGCCCGCTGAACTTCAACGCCAGCCGGCCGTGGGCGAAGCCGCCGCCCGCACGGATCGCGGTGGCGACCCATGCGGCCTCGGCGAGTTCGGCATCCGTCGCCCCTGCCTTCTTGGCCTGCCTGCTGTGCCAGTCGATGCAGTACACGCACTGGGTTGTGATGCCCACCGCGACCGCGATCAACTCGCGGAACTTGAGCGGGATCTCGCGGCCCTCGGGGGCGAACACGGTCGCGTCGAAGGCGTCGAACGCCGTCAGGATGTCGGGGGTGTGCTTCTTGTAGTCGGCAGTGTGCTTGCCGTCCTCGCCGCGGTCGAGGTAATGGTCGTCGCTCATAGCTCGACGATATCGGGGGACCGAGCTGCGCGCCGGGCTGTGCTCATCG
>WOYR01000109.1:1632-9842 GCA_011620705.1 Microbacteriaceae bacterium
CGCCGCCGCCTCAGTGACGCGGCGATCCGCGGCGGCGGTGGTGGGGCACCAGCAGCAGGACGATCCCGGCCAGCACCGCCCCGAGCGCAAGAGGCGCCGCCGTCGTGGAAGTGGTTCCGGTCTCGGCCAGCAGGGCGCGCACGGCGAACTGGTAGGTGACGGAGGCGGGCGGCGGGGCTCCGTTGTCGGCCGTGATCGTCACGGCGAAGGTGCCCGCGCTCGTGGGGGTGCCCGAGATCGTTCCGGTTGCGGAATCCATGGTCAGGCCCGGCGGGAGCCCGCCGCCCGTGTAGCTGATCGTCCCGGTGCCGGTCGAGGTGACCTGGAACTCGTAGGGGGTACCGAGCGTGGCGCCCGTCGGGGCGCCCGAAGTGATGGTCGGGCTCGACGTGACAACACCGGCCGCGGCGCAGCCGGCGGGTTGCACGAAGGTCGTGGAGTCGAGCGTGACGGCGCCCGTTCGGGCGAGCAGCCGGCCCTGCACGTTCGTGCCGGTTCCGGTCGAGATCGAGGTCAGCGCCATGATGGTGCCCACCATGGTGGATGCCGTTCCGAGGGTCGCCGAGCTTCCGACCTGCCAGAACACGTTGCAGCTCGACGCGCCGCCCGTCAGCACGATGCTGCTGGACGACGAGGTGATGAGCGAACTCGCGGCCTGGAACACCCACACCGAGTCGGCGGAGCCGGCGAGCGTCAGCGTGCCCGACAGGGTCAGGGCGCCGCCTGAGTAGACGCCCGGCGTCAGCGTCATGCCGACGAGGTCGGTGAGTCCGGAACTCGTCGGCGAGAGCGAGGCCGCGACGTCGTAGGCGGTGCCGGTATCGGCCTGCGCCTGCGCAGCGATGGCATCGGCGTGGGTCGTGCCGAGCACGGTGCCCGGCGGGAACCCGGTGATCGAGGTGCCGGGGCTGAGGCCGAGGTCGCCGTCGAGCACGCTCGGACCTGTGTTGGTGACGGCGGTCGCCCCGAGCACGCTGAACGAGGCGGCCGTGCCGAGTCCGACCGGTCCGTCGATCGTGGTGGCGGCGGAAGCGGGGCTGAGACCGGCTGCGATGAGCCCGACGGCGAGAACCGCCGTGGCGCTCGCGACCGCGGCACGCTCGAGGCGCGAATGCGACTTCGGAGAACCGGGCATGGATGCCACTCTCATCAGGAGCGGCTGCGACTGCGCCCGCACGCACTGTGCCAGCCACTCACTGCAGGTGTACACCCGCGGAGAACGACCGGTCTATCCCTCCCGGCACATGTACAGGAATCGCGCCGGGCTCAGCTATGCGGCGAGCGCCTTGCGGATGCGCCTGATCGAGACCGTGCCGGGAGTGCCGAGTTGCAGGGCGAAGAAGGCTGAGGCGCAGCTCCTCGAGCTGTCGCTTCGACGTCCCCTAGTCGGGGTAGACAACTCGGGCGATGGGGGACACGCCGGAGGATGCCCCCCGATCGGGGGCGATACCCTCCTCGTCGCCCGATGATCGTCGGCGTGTCGTCCTCGATCCGCCGTCGGTCGCTTGCAGCGTCTTGACCCTCTCCGCGTCCCCCGCTAGCCTGACAATACTTCGGAACCCCCCCGAGGTGTCAGCAGCTACCCAAGCCTTCTCAGCTGGCTCATGCATCACCTGCCCCCACAGGCGCCTACCCATGAACACGTTTCCCGACGTGTGTTCCGCGCGACCCCGGCGCGTGAAGCACCGCAATTCCGTCGACCCCCGAGCCTCCTTCGAGCGCGCTCTCTCCGAGATGGGCGCTCGATGAGCGGGGCGATCCGCACCGGCCTGCCATCGACGCGCGTCCGCGCGTTCGACCTGCTCGCCTCGCCGGCTCCGCGCGCCTCCGAGCGCGTCGACGTCACCCGCCCGACCCACAGGGCATCCCGTCCGTCCTTGGCAGCCTTCCATGTGCGTGCCCGTCGTCTCACCGACCTCGGGGTCGTCGTGGCGGCCAGTGCGGCATCGGTCGGCGTAGGCGTCCTCATGGGCCTCGACTCAGCCCCCGGCGCCGCCGAGTGGGGGATCGCCGCCGCGTTCGCCCTCGTCTGGTTCGTCGCTCTGCGCGTCCGTCGTACCTCCGAGTACCGCACGGTCGGGCACACCACCGAGTTCGGCCGCGTCGTCGTCGCCACGCTGGCAGCCTTCGGACTCCTCGCCGTCGTGAACGGTTTCATCCCGATGGACGGAGTCCGGGCCTACCTGCTCGGCGGCCTGCCGGTGGGCCTCCTTCTCCTGGTCATCGGCCGGACATTCTGGCAGCGTCGCCTGGATGCCGATCGCGCGGTCGGGCTGAGCCTTCCGCGTGCACTGATCGTCGGATCCGGGCCGGACATCGACTTCGTCGCCGAGCAGCTCGGCCGCGCGGCCACCCCGAAGTACGTCGTCGCCGGTGTCGTCTTCTCGGACGGCCTTCCGGCGTCCGACGCCGTGACTTCGACCGGCTTCCCTGCCTTCGATGGAATCAATGCCGTGACCGACGCGATCTCGATCGCCAACGCCGATGTCGTCATCCTCGCCGGGCACCCCGGTGACGGCGGCGAGTTCGTGCGTGCGCTGTCGTGGCGCCTCGAGTCCAGCCCGGCGGAGCTTGTTCTCGCCTGGAGCATCGACTCCGTCGATGGATCGCGCATGCGCTTCGACACGGCGAATGGCCTCCCGATGACCCACGTCGCCACGCCGACGTTCTCGGGCGGCAAGTACGCCATGAAGCGCGTGATGGATGTCATCCTCGCGGGCGCCGCGCTGCTCGTTCTCGCTCCACTTTTCGCGGTGGTCGCGCTCCTGATCCGCAGGGACAGCGAGGGCCCCGTGTTCTTCCGTCAGCGTCGCGTCGGGGTCGACGGCACTGAGTTCTCGATGATCAAGTTCCGCACCATGGTCACAACGGCCGAGTCCGACCTCGCGGCACTGATGGCGCAGAACGAGGGCAACGGCGTGCTCTTCAAGCTCCGCGCCGACCCGCGAGTCACGCGGATCGGCGCGACGCTGCGCCGCTTCTCACTCGATGAGCTCCCGCAGTTCTGGAACATCTTCGTGGGCGACATGAGTCTCGTCGGCCCGCGTCCTTCCCTCGCTCGCGAGGTGGAGCAGTACGACGATCGCGCTCAGCGCCGGTTGTACGTCAAGCCGGGTCTGACCGGTGCATGGCAGGTCGGTGGACGATCCGATCTGAGTTGGGACGAGGGCATCCGCCTCGACCTCCATTACGTGGAGAACTGGTCAGTTCTCGGCGACCTTCGAATCATGTGGCGCACCGTCAGCGCCGTCATCAGGCCTGTGGGGGCGTACTAGAACAATGTTCCATCTCTCAGCGAGAATCCCTCAGCTGACGCGCCGGCCCGAGGCCGGCGTTTCAGCCGTTTTGCGCACCCGTGGCACGAAGGCCGTCGCAACTGCGGCAGCCCTCGGCCTGCTGGCCGGCGCGCTGATCGGGCTCACCGCCGCGCCGGCCGCGGCCGCGACCGATCCGTGCGGCACGGGCGGGAACAAGATCAGCTGCGAGAACAGCAAGCCGGGAACCGACCCGAGCGTGTGGGACATCGGCGAGGAAGCCGGCGACTCGTCCATCCAGGGCTTCGCCACCGACATCAGTGTCAACGTCGGCAGCACCGTCGGATTCAAGATCGACACCGACGCCAGCGCTTACACGGTCGCGATCTACCGCACCGGGTACTACCAAGGCCTTGGGGCTCGCTTCATCGCGAACGTCACCCCCTCCGTGGCGCTGCCCCAGACCCAACCGCCCTGCGCCTGGGACGTGACCACCGAGCTCACCGACTGCGGCAACTGGGCGCAGTCGGCATCGTGGACCGTGCCATCGACGGCGGTCTCCGGAGTCTACGTGGCGCTGCTGCGCCGCACCGACACCGGTGGCGAGAGCCAGATGCTCTTCATCGTGCGTGACGACTCGAGCCACTCCGATGTGCTCTTCCAGACCTCCGACCCCACCTGGGAGGCCTACAACGCCTACGGCGGCTCGGACTTCTATCAGGGCGCCGCGAACGGTCGCGCCTACAAGGTCAGCTACAACCGACCCCTGATCACGCGAGCCAATGGCACCAATCACGACAACTACTTCGCCAGCGAGTTCGCCCAGGTGCAGTTCCTGGAGCGGAACGGCTATGACATCAGTTACCAGGCCGGCGTCGACACGGACCGCTACGGGTCACTGCTCCGCAACCACAAGGTGTTCCTCTCGGTCGGACATGACGAGTACTGGTCGACCGGGCAACGGGCGAACGTCGAGGCGGCACGGGATGCCGGGGTCAACCTCCAGTTCCTGTCCGGTAACGAGGTCTACTGGCACACCCGCTACGAGGCCTCCACAGTCGACCAGAGCTCGAACGGATACCGGACGCTCGTCTCGTACAAGGAGACGTGGAGCAACGGCAAGATCGACCCGACCTCGACCTGGACGGGAACCTGGCGCGACCCGCGCTTCGCGCCGACCAGCGCGGGTGCCGGCACTCCGGAGAACGCCCTGACCGGGACCATGTACATGGCCAACTTCGACGACCTGCCGATCACCGTCACCAGCGACCAGGGCAAGACCCGTCTCTGGCGCGGCACCTCCCTGACCTCCCTCAGCGCCGGGTCGAGTGCGGCTCTCGCGCCGCACACGGTCGGTTACGAGTCGGACGAGGTCGCCGACAACGGCTTCAGCCCGGCCGGCCAGATCTACCTCTCGACGACGGTCGGCAGCACGCCACAGGAGCTCCAGGACTTCGGGAGCGTCGTCCTCCCGGGCTCGACGACCCATCACCTGAGCTTGTACCGGGCCGCGAGCGGCGCCCTCGTCTTCGGTGCGGGCACGATCCAGTGGGCGTGGGGACTGACCCAGAACCACGATGGCGACGGTGCCCCCGCCGACCCGCGCATGCAGCAGGCTCAGGTCAACCTCCTTGCCGACATGGGCGCCCAGCCGAGCACCCTCATGGCCGGGCTGGTGCCCGCCACGATGAGCACCGACCACGCCGCGCCGACGGTCACCGTGTCCGCGCCGTCGGTGAACTCCACCATCGGGAACGGGACAACGGTGACCGTCACAGGAACGGCGCAGGATGTGGGCGGCGTCGTCGCCGGCGTCGAGGTCTCGACCGACGGCGGCGTCAGCTGGCACACCGCGACAGGGACGGCGAGCTGGACCTACTCGTACAGCCAGAGCGGCACCGACTCGCAGGCCGTCGAGGTGCGGGCCACCGACGACGGCGCGAACACCTCCACTCCGACTGAGGTGCCGCTGACGGTCATCGGACCGTACAGCGTGTTCGGCTCCGACGCGCCCGCGACCGCCGACACCATCGATTCCGGTGACACCAGCTCGGTCGAGCTCGGTCTGCGCTTCACCCCGGACGTCTCGGGCTTCGTGACGGGCGTCCGCTTCTACAAGAGCACGGCCAACACCGGCGTGCACAGCGGATCGCTCTGGGACACCGCCGGCAACCAGCTCGCCAAGGTCACTTTCACCAACGAGACTGCGAGCGGGTGGCAGACGACTCTGTTCTCGGCCGGCGTGAAGGTGACGGCCGGGCAGGCCTACGTCGTCTCGTACACTGCGCCCGCCGGCCACTACTCGGCCAAGAGCTACTACTGGGCGTACTCTTCGCGTCTGTCGCCGCCGTTGACAGTGGCGCACGGCTATGGACTTCCGTCGCCGGGTGTCTACGGCGGAACCGGGGCGTTCCCGAACCAGAGCTACCAGGACACCAACTACTACGTGGATGCGGTGTTCTCGACGCAGGACTCGACGCCCATCGCCGTCGTCACGCGTGACCCGGTCGCGAACTCGACCTGTGTAGCACCTACGGCCGCGGTCACGGCCGTGCTGTCCGGCGGAGTCTCGTCGGCATCCTTGGCTCTGAAGACGGCAGCCGGCACGACCGTCGCGGGCACGAGCGCCTATGACGCGGCCGCGCAGAAGCTCGCGTTCACGCCTGGTTCGGCGCTCGCGCTCTCGACCTCGTACACCGCGACGATCACGGCCACCGGTCTCGCCGGTCCGCTGGCCAGCGGGAACACCTGGACGTTCACCACGGCGGCCTCGGCCACTCCGAGCTGCCCGACGACGATCCTGCCGTCGACCGACGTCCCGGATGTGCTGCAGGTGCAGGACTCGGCGGTGACGCTCGGCGTCACCTTCAGCTCCAGCATCGACGGGACCATCGTCGGGATGAAGTTCTACAAGGGTCCGGGTAACACGGGCGCCCATGACGGAACCCTGTGGTCCTCTACCGGCGCGCAGCTCGCGACGGCCACATTCGCCGACGAGACCACCGGCGGCTGGCAGACGGTCTACCTCAGCCAGCCGGTCGCGGTCACGGCGGGCACGCAGTACGTCGCGTCCTACCGCACGACCAGCGGTAGTTACTCGATCACTGCGGGCGAGTTCGGCTCCGCGTACACGAGCGGCTCCCTGACTGTGCCGCCACGAGGCGCCGTCTACAACTACGGAACCGGTTTCCCGACCTCGACGTCGACGACCAACTACTACGTCGACGTCCTGTTCGCGGCGGGCGGCGGATCCACGCTCCCGAGCGTGGTCTCGCACGCACCCGACACCGATGCGTCCGGGATCGGCACCTCCGCGACCATCAGTGCCGTGCTGTCGGCGGATCCGGGCAGCCCCGTCCCCACCATCTCTGTCACCTCTGGCAGCACGACGGTCGCCGGCACGACGAGTTACAACGCGACGTCGAAGACGCTGACCTTCGCACCGGCAGCAGCCCTTGCGGCATCCAGCGCGTACTCCGTCGTGGTGGCATCCGGGTCGACGGCGCTCGTGGGCGGCACATGGTCGTTCACCACCGCGCCGCCGGTCACCGGCGGCACGGCATACAATCTGATCACGGGGACTCCTGCCACGCCATCTGTCGACGACTCCGATCCCGTCGAGCTGGGGATGGCGTTCACGCCGTCCCAGTCCGGCACCGTGAACGCGGTCAGCTTCTACAAGGGCGCTGGGAACACGGGAACCCACACAGGGTCGATCTGGTCGTCGACCGGAACCCGGCTCGCGACGGTGACGTTCACCGGCGAGACGGCGACCGGATGGCAGATCGCCACTCTGGCGACCCCGCTCTCCCTCGTCGCGGGCACCAAGTACGTCGTCTCGTACTACGCGCCCATGGGCCACTACTCGGCGACGTCCGGCTACTTCAGCGTCCCCCGCACCAGCGGGCCGCTGACCGCGGACCCGTCCGGGAACGGTCGCTACCTGTACGCCACGGGGGGTGGATTTCCCACGGGGAGCTACCAGTCGACGAACTACTTCGTCGATGTGACCTTCGTCACCTCGGCCGCCCAGGGGGCGGTCACCGTCGTCTCGACCGCGCCGGCGTCCGGGGCGACCGATACCGGCACGACCGCGCCCGTGTCCGCCGTCATGTCCGGCGAGGGCACGGGCGGAACGCCCACCATCACCCTCACCGGTCCGAGCGGTGCAGTGACCGGCACGTCGACGTACGACACCGTTAGCCATACCGCGGTGTTCACGCCGGCGGCCGAGCTGTCGGGCACCACGGCGTACACCGCGACGGTGTCCGTGGCGGGAGCCACTCTCGATGGCGGGACCTGGTCGTTCACGACGGGCGCCGCCAGCACGGCGACGTACTCGCTGATCACAGCGACCCCGTCGACACCGGCCGAGAACGACTCCGATGCGGTGGAGCTCGGCATGGCGTTCAGCTCATCTCAGATCGGAACGGTCAGTGCGATCCGCTTCTACAAGGGCACCGGCAACACGGGGACGCACACGGGATCGCTGTGGTCGTCGACGGGGACGCGACTCGCCACCGTCACCTTCACGGGTGAGACGGCGACGGGCTGGCAGACGGCGAACCTCGCGACCCCGTACCCGGTGACGGCCGACACGACATACGTCGTCTCGTACTTCGCGCCGAACGGGCACTATGCGGACACGGGTGCGTACTTCACGGTCCCGAGGGTCGTCGGTCCGCTGACCGCGGACCCGTCGAACGGTCGCTACCTGTATTCGACGACGGGTGGTTTCCCGAGCTCGACGTACAACTTCACGAACTATTCCGTGGACGTCGAGTTCAACACGGGCTCGGCGCCGGTTGCCACCCCGACCCCGACGCCGACCCCGACCCCGACGCAGACCCCGACGCCGACCCCTACGCCGACGCCGACCGCGACGCCGACCCCCACGCCGACCCCGACCCCGACCCCGACGCCCACAGCGCCGGCCGTGACCCTCGGGGCCGTGGC
>WOYR01000115.1:0-1519 GCA_011620705.1 Microbacteriaceae bacterium
GCCCGCACGGATGCGGCGACCCAGCTGCCGGCCGCGGTCACCCGATCTCCTTCAGCAGCTCGTCCTGAGTGCGGCGCAGCAGTGCGGGGAGGCGCCGAGCGCCCTTCCGCCGCACCGCCGCCGCTTCCACCAGCGCAGCCTGCTGGAGCTGCGCATCCGCGACAGCGGCGGCGGCCGCGATCCGTTCGGCCGCGGCCGCCTGATCGGCAGGAGCGGACCGCTGCGCCGCCGCCACGATGTCAGCCGCCCGCTCGGCCGCGTCGGCGCGCGCCTTCGCCGCGGCGGCGGTCGCCTCGGCGACGACCGCGTCGGCGCCCTCCCATTCGGGGGCGAGAGCCGCGAACACGGGGGCGAGTTCCGCCTCGGCACCGCGCAATTCGCTGACCGGTACGCCCATCGACCCGGCCGCGCCGGGCGCTCCGATCGGGCGGAATCGATCCAGAATGCCGGTCCCCGACATCGCCACCTCCTCCGGACACGCTACGTCGCACACCGGCGGCAGGACAGGACCAAAGCCCCGCCGGCCGCGGGCCGCTCACTCGGGAAGCCCTCGCGGCCGACGGCACGGCCGGAGCCCGCCCCGGCGGCCCGGTCGCGGCAGCGGCCAGCGGCGCCGCGCAGCGCGCCGGACTCGGCCCGGCTAGCGGAACCGCACGGAACCGCCTGCAGGACGCGGGAGGGCATCGTCGACGGCGGCCCGGATCGTGCTGCCGGAGTACCCGCGACGCTGCAGATACGCACTGAGCCGCCGTACGGCCGTCTCGCGGTCATAGCCACGGAGTTGACCGGCCCGCTTGGCGGCCAGTTCCCGCGCCCGCGCCGATTCGTCTCCGGTGTCGATGAGATCGAGCGCGTAGCCGATCGCCGCGGGCGCGAGCAGGCGCCGGGTCAGTTCGGCGGCGATCGCCGAACGCCCGAGTCCCTTGCGCTCCTGCAGGATGCCGACCAGGTTCTGCGCGAGGGCCAGATCATCGATCAGGCCGACGCCCTCGAGTCGGTCGAGCTCGGAGGCCACCGTCTCGTCGTCGAGATCGCGAGCACGAAGACTGCGCTCCACCTCGCGCCTGGACATGCCGCGCCGGGTCAGGGCGCGCATCGAGATGCGCTCGGCGCGCTCCTTGGCCTCCGCCTCAGCGCGCGCCCGAGGCCGGGCGGCGGACTCCTCGACCGCACGCCGTTCGGCGAGCTGGGATTCGATCCGCGACTGCAACTCGGCGACGAGGGCGGACGGTGCGGGCTGGCCGGCGAAGAACGGCGGGTCAGGCGGGGACGGCGGGGACGGCGGCAGCGCTCCCGGCAGGTAGATCACCGGGGCGAGGCGGTCGCCTCGCATGACACCTGCGCGTTCCCCCTCGGACCGTTCCACGTCCATCGCTCGGTCGACCGCGCTACTCGCCCGAGGCCATGCTGGCCACGAGTTCGTCATCGATCGACTCCGGGAAGGACTCCGCCGCGACCGCGGCCCCGGCCGACGCGGCCTTGACGGGAGTCGCCGGGCCTGCCGGCGCGGTGTCGGCCG
>WOYR01000115.1:1619-9659 GCA_011620705.1 Microbacteriaceae bacterium
GCCGCTGCGGCCGCCGCCTTGCCGAGTTCGCCGATGCCGAGCTTCACCAGGATCTTGTTCTCGATCTCGGTCGCGGTCTCGGGGTTCTCGAGCAGGAAGTTGCGCGCATTCTCCTTGCCCTGGCCCAGCTGGTCGCCGTCGTAGGTGTACCAGGCGCCTGACTTGCGGACGATCTCATGCTCCACCCCGTAGTCGATCAGGCTGCCCTCGCGGGAGATGCCGGTGCCGTACAGGATGTCGAACTCCGCCTGCTTGAAGGGCGGGGCCATCTTGTTCTTGACGACCTTGACGCGGGTGCGGTTGCCGATGGCATCCGTTCCGTCTTTCAGGGTCTCGATGCGGCGGATGTCGAGCCGCACCGAGGCATAGAACTTGAGCGCCTTGCCGCCCGATGTGGTCTCAGGGCTGCCGAAGAACACGCCGACCTTCTCGCGGAGCTGGTTGATGAAGATCATCGTGGTGCCGGTCTGGCTGAGTCCGCCGGTGAGTTTGCGCAGCGCCTGGGACATCAGCCGAGCCTGCAGGCCGACGTGCGTGTCGCCCATCTCGCCCTCGATCTCGGCGCGCGGCACGAGCGCCGCCACGGAGTCGATGACGATCAGGTCGATCGAGCCGGAGCGGACGAGCATGTCGGCGATCTCGAGCGCCTGCTCCCCCGTGTCGGGCTGCGAGACGAGCAGCGAGTCGATGTCGACGCCGAGCTTCTGGGCGTACTCCGGGTCGAGCGCGTGCTCCGCGTCGATGAAGGCGGCGATGCCGCCGCCCTTCTGGGCGTTGGCGATGGCGTGCAGCGTGAGCGTGGTCTTGCCCGAGGACTCCGGCCCGTAGATCTCGACGATGCGGCCGCGGGGAAGACCTCCGATGCCGAGCGCGACATCCAGCGCGATGGAGCCGGTGGGGATGATGGCCACCGGCGCGCGCTCGTCACTGCCGAGGCGCATGACGGAGCCCTTGCCGAACTGGCGGTCGATCTGTGCGAGAGCCGTTTCGAGTGCCTTCTCGCGGTCTGCTGGTGAGGGCATGGCCCGTCTCCTTCTGCTTGTGGCCCGCGGGCTGCGATGTGCAGAGTGCGTGGCCGGATGATGCGCCCATAGGCTGCCGCTCCGGCTCCGACCGATGATGCAAGGTCGAGGCGTTCGTGACAGGGCCGGTGTTGCTCGGTAGTTGCGACGCTATGCCCGGGCTCCGACATTTCGCGGGAGCGACGGGCATCTTGTTCACAACTCGTCTTCGAACGACGCTGTTGAGGATACTAGCTGATATCCGAATGGATGTTCGAGATAGCTGTCGACGGCGTGTCGCCCGCACGCGCCCCGCGAAAGCCCGCGCTTTCCGGGGCTCTCGACGCTGAAAGTACGCGAAAGCGCGTACTTTCGCGGGAGGGTGGGAGGGGGTCAGCCGCGCGGAGGCTTCGGCCGTCCTGCCCCGTGCCAGCGCTGCGGAGGCACCTCCTGCGCGGCGCAGACCGCGAACCAGACCTCGCGCGCGGGCACACCGGCGGCGAGCGCCTCATCCGGCGTGCGATTGCCGAGCGCGACGACCACCACATCGCGGCGCAGCACGCGTCCGAATGCGCCGAACTCCTCCGCGACGGCGAGCTCGAACTCCGACAGCTTCATGGATCCAACCTAGCCAGCGCGGGCGGCCCGCGCCGCGGACGAGGTGGTGCGGGTATTCGACCGCATGAGAAAAGGCCCCGGGCACGAGGCCCGGGCCGTCTCGAATCTCTAGCGGATCACGAGATCCGCGTCGAACTCCGCGACCAGTTCGTCGGGGAGCGTGTCGGGTACCGTCGTCACGCCTTCGATGATCGCAAGGCGTTCGCCCACCTCGCGCATGATCACCGAGATGGGCGTGTCGAGAGCATCGGCGACCGATGCCAGGATCTCCGAGCTGGCCTCCTTCTGGCCTCGCTCCACCTCGCTCAGATAGCCGAGAGCCACGCTCGCACGGCCCGCCACCTGACGCAGGGTCATCGCCTTCTGCAGACGGAAGTCACGGAGAACATCGCCGATTTCCTGACGTACCAGAACCATGGTGTCCTCCTTCTCTCACTCCGACCGGATCCGATCGGTGGTTCCGACCGGGGCGATCACCCTAACCCAGTCGATACGCAAACTCTAAATCGTGCCACCGGGAACTTTCCTGTGACAACACCACATGTAACGAGATCGAAACGCCCGCTATTCCGCGAGCAGCTCGAGCGCGAACATCAGCGATCCGGCGACAGCGGCCCACCGGATGGATGCCCGGTCACCGGCCAGCATGAGGCCCTTGGCCTCGAGGCGGTCCCCGAGCGCGACCCCGATCCACACCTCGCCGACGGGATGCCCGTCCTGCTGGTCCGGTCCTGCGACCCCCGTCGTGGCGAGCCCGAGGTCGGCCGGCGCCCCGTCACGGCCCGCCAGGCGGCGCGCCCCCTCGGCCATCTGCATGGCCACCTCTGGGTCGATCGGGCTGCGCTCGGCGAGCAGCTCGGCGTCGACGCCGAGCAGGGTCGACTTGAGGTCGGTGGCGTAGGCCACCACTCCGCCGCGCACGACGGCCGAAGCGCCGGGCACGCTCACCAGCTCGGCGACCACGAGACCGCCGGTCAGCGACTCGGCGACGGCGATCGTCATCCGTCGCTCCGTCAGTTCGGCGATCAGCCGCACCGCGAGTTCGTGCGCGCCTTGCGCATCGGGGGACGCCGGCACGGCTACTCCGGCAGCTCGACCCGTTTGACGCGCCCGACCTTCCAGGCCTGAACCAGGTATTCGATGCCGCTGATCACGGTCAGCACGAGCGCGAGCACGAGCAGCACGGCGTTGACCCAGTTGATCCACTGCCCGAGGAACTGCCAGAGCGGGAAGAGCGCGAAGGAGATCGCCACCGCCTGCACCACGGTCTTGACCTTGCCGAGCCAGGATGCCGCGATCACCCGGTCGCGCAGCGCGATGAAGCGGAACACCGTGATGCCGATCTCGCGCACCAGGATCACGATCGTGATCCACCACGGGATCTCGCCCAGGACCGACAGCACGAGCAGCGCGCCGCCGGTGAGCACCTTGTCGGCGATGGGGTCGATGATCTTGCCCAGGTCGGTGACGAGGTTGCGCTGACGGGCGAGCAGCCCGTCGACGGAATCGGTGACGATCGCGAAGACGAAGAGCACAGCGGCGATGTACCGGAGGTAGCCGTCGCGACCGGCGTCCTCGAGGAGCAGCACGATGAAGACCGGCGCCAGCAGGATCCGGACCACGGTGACGATGTTGGCGATGTTGCCGGCGCTGGCGGTGCTCTCGCCCTTGGCGACGACACGGCCCCTCATCGGATTGACCCGCGGAGCGCCCGGTTCGGCGGAGGAATCGGCGGAACCGGCCATGCGCTACTCCCTGCCGGTCAGCCGCCAGGCGTCCTCGTCCGAGGCGCCGTCCTGCTCAGGATATCCGCTCGTCACGCCGGCAACGGGATCGTTGTCCAAACCTCCAGCCTGCTGCCCGCTCGGCCGTCCAGCGCTCAGCGCCTTCGACGACGGGGACGGGCCGCCGCGCAGCCGCGCGAGCACCTCCGGCAGCTGCTCGGGGGTCACCAGCACGTCCCGTGCCTTGGAGCCCTCGCTCGGCCCGACGATCTCGCGCGACTCGAGCAGATCCATCAGCCGTCCTGCCTTGGCGAAGCCGACCCGGAGTTTGCGCTGCAGCATCGAGGTCGAGCCGAACTGGGTGCTGACGACCAGCTCCGCCGCCTGCAGCAGCACCTCGAGGTCGTCGCCGATGTCGCCGTCGACCTCCTTCTTCTCGACGACCGCCGCGACATCCTCGCGGTACTCGGGTCGAGCCTGCTCGGTGACATGGCTGACGACTGCGTGGATCTCGTCCTCGGTGACCCACGCGCCCTGCACCCGGATCGCCTTCGAGGCGCCCATCGGCAGGAACAGGCCGTCGCCCTGGCCGATCAGCTTGTCGGCGCCCGGCTGGTCCAGGATGACGCGGCTGTCGGTCATGCTCGACACCGCGAAGGCCAGCCGGCTGGGCACGTTGGCTTTGATGAGGCCGGTGACGACATCCACGCTCGGACGCTGCGTGGCGAGCACCAGGTGGATGCCGCTGGCCCGCGCCAGCTGCGTGATGCGCACGATGGAGTCCTCGACGTCGCGCGGGGCCACCATCATCAGGTCGGCGAGCTCGTCGACGACCACGAGCAGGTAGGGATACGGCGCCAGCACCCGCTCGGAGCCGGCGGGCAGCACGATCTCGTTCGCCAGCACGGCCCGGTTGAAGTCGTCGATGTGGCGGAAGCCGAACGACGCGAGGTCGTCGTACCGCATGTCCATCTCCTTCACGACCCACTGCAGCGCCTCCGCAGCCTTCTTCGGGTTCGTGATGATGGGCGTGATCAGGTGCGGCACGCCCTGGTACGCGGCCAGCTCGACGCGTTTCGGGTCGATCAGCACCATCCGCACCTCTGCGGGCTTGGCGCGCATCAGCACGCTCGTGATCATCGAGTTGATGAAGCTCGACTTGCCGGAGCCGGTCGCGCCCGCCACCAGCAGGTGCGGCATCTTGGCGAGGTTCGCCACGACGAAGCCGCCCTCGACGTCCTTGCCGAGGCCGATCGTCATCGGGTGCACGCTCTTGGATGCGGCGCCCGAGCGCAGCACGTCGCCCAGCGAGACGATCTCGCGGTCCTTGTTCGGGATCTCGATGCCGATCGCGCTCTTGCCCGGGATCGGGGACAGGATGTTGACCTCGTTGCTGGCGACCGCGTATGCGATGTTCTTGGCCAGCGCCGTCACCCGCTCTACCTTGACCCCGTGCCCGAGTTCGATCTCGTACCGGGTGACGCTCGGGCCGCGGCTGAAGCCGGTGACGCGCGCATCCACCTGGAACTGGCTCAGCACGCTGGTGATGGCGGCGATCACCTCGTCGTTGGCGGGCGTCTTGGCCTTGGGCGGCGTTCCGGCGCTGAGGATGGATGCGGCGGGCAGCCGGTACGGCCGGCGGGCAGGACTCGGCCGCCGGGTCGGAACCGCGGGTGCTCCGGAGTCCGCGAACTCGCCGGCGGCCCCGCGCTCGCCCGCGCTGCCGAAGCCGGGGAGCGCGGCCGCGCCGTCATCGCGCAAGCCGGTCGCGCCCGCATCCACTTCGCCGGTGAATCGCTTGACGGCGTCCTCGGCGCGCACCAGCTCTTCGAGCAGCTCGATGTCGAAGTCCTCGGTCTTGCCGTAGTCGATGATGTCTGTCGGCTGCTCGGCCGCCGATGAATCGGCGCTGACCACCGGCGAGTCGAACGCCGGCTCGGTGTTCTTCGGCTTGCCACGGCGCCACCATGGCATCGACGACGGGTCGTCGAGCTCCAGGCCGAGGTCGCTGAGCGAGCCGAACTCCTGGGAGTCGGCGGCGGCCTTCTCGCGCACCTCGGGGGCCTGGGCGCCGAACAGGTAGGCGTAGAGCTCGCGCAGGCGCCAGCCGATCCGATTGGGCGGCGTCTTGGTCATGATGAAGATCGACAGGAGCAGGAAGCCGCCGAAGATCACGACCGCCAGCCAGCCGGCGTTGACCGAGACGAAGGGCGCTCCGACGATCCAGCCGACGATGCCGCCGCCGCCGGCCAGTGCGACAGCGCCGGCCTGGGGCTGCGGATGGCCGCCGAAGACATGGCTCAGTCCTGCGATCGTCGTGAGCATGATGGCGAGCCCGATGCCGAGCCGGGTGTTGTCGTGCACGGTCGCCGGATGCCGGAACAGCCACACCGCGAGCGCCAGCATGATCACCGGCAGCGCGAAGGCCACCCGGCCGAACAGCCCGCCGAAGGTGTACGCGTCGAGGGAGATCGCGACGTCGCTGCCGGGCATGAACCACTCGACGACGGCGCCGACGACGGTCAGCACGACGAGGAAGAACGGGACGCCGTCTCTGCGCTCATCCTTGGCGAGGGTCTCCTTGCCGAACAGGCGCGCTGCTCCCCCGACGATGTGCGCGAGCCCGAGCCAGGCGACGCTCAGCAGACCGGGTTGGTCGTCGGCGATCGCACCCCTGGGCGACGCAGCCTTGGCCGGGTACTTCCTGGTGCGCTGGGCGCTCGTCGCGTTGCGCGCGCCCGAGCCGCGCGAGGTGCTCGTGCGGGCGCGCTGGTTCGACGACCGGGTGCTGGTGGCCATGGCGTCACGGTACCGGGAGGGCAGAGCGTGAGCCGGGAGGCGGCGCGGAGAGTCAGCAGAGCGTGGTGGATCGCTGCGAGCGACCCCTGCTCTCGCCGGCGAGAGTACGCACTTATCCGTACTCTCGCCGCCGAGAGCACGCAGTTATCCGTACTTTCGCGGCGAGGGTCACGCCTCGATGACCACCGGGATGATCATCGGCCTGCGCCGGTGCTGGGTGTTCACCCAGCGTCCGACCGTGCGGCGCACCACCTGGCTGAACCCCTGCGTGTCGCTCGTGCCGCTCCTGGCCGCGTCCCTGAGCGCCTTGACCACCTGGGGAAGCACATCGTCGAAGACGGACTCGTCCTCGGCGAATCCGCGCGCCTGGATCTCGGGACCCACGATCACCCGCCCGGTCTGCACGTCGATCGCGACGAAGATGGAGATGAACCCCTCCTCGGCGAGGATGCGGCGGTCCTTCAGATCGGCCTCGGTGATCTCGCCGACCGTCGAGCCGTCGACGTAGACGAAACCGACATCGAGCTGGCCGACGACTCGCGCGACCCCGTCCTTCAGGTCGACGACGGTGCCGTTCTCGCCGACGATGGTGTTCTGCTCAGGAACCCCCGTGTCGATCGCGAGCGCCGCGTTCGCGGTGAGGTGGCGGTACTCGCCGTGCACCGGCATCACGTTCTTCGGCTTGATGATGTTCAAGCAGTAGAGCAGCTCACCGGCCGCGGCGTGCCCCGAGACGTGCACCTTCGCATTGCCCTTGTGCACCACATTCGCGCCGAGCCTGGTGAGCCCGTTGATCACGCGGTATACCGCGTTCTCGTTCCCGGGGATCAGGCTGGATGCCAGGATCACCGTGTCGCCCTCGGCGATCTCGATCTGGTGCTCCTGGTTCGCCATGCGCGCGAGCACCGCCATCGGCTCGCCCTGGGATCCGGTGCTCATGTACACGATCCGGTCGTCGGGCAGTTCGAGCGCCTTCTTGAGCTCGACCAGCACGCCATCCGGCACCCTGAGGTAGCCGAGCTCCGCCGCGATGCCCATGTTGCGCACCATGGACCTGCCCACCAGGGCGACCTGGCGGCCGTTGGCGGCTGCGGCATCCAGGACCTGCTGCACGCGGTGCACGTGGCTGGAGAAGCTGGCGACGATGACGCGGCGCTTGGCCTTGGCGATGACGCCCTCGAGCACAGGGCCGATCTCGCGCTCCAGTGCGGTGAAGCCCGGGACATCGGCATTGGTGGAGTCCGGGAGGAGCAGGTCGACGCCCTCCTCGCCGAGCCGGGCGAAGGCGCGCAGATCGGTGAGACGGCCGTCGAGCGGCAACTGGTCCATCTTGAAGTCGCCGGTGTGCAGCACCAGGCCGGCCGGGGTGCGGATGGCGACGGCCAGCGCATCCGGGATGGAGTGGTTGACGGCGACGAACTCGAGCTCGAATGGGCCGAGCCTCTCGCGCTGGTCGGCCTTGACGGTGAGCGTGTACGGGTTCACGCGATGCTCTTTGAGCTTCGCCTCGACGAGCGCCAGGGTGAGCTGCGAGCCGAGCAGCGGGATGTCCTGCCGGAGCTTGAGCAGGTACGGGACGGCGCCGATGTGGTCCTCGTGGCCGTGCGTGAGCACCACCCCGAGCACGTCGTCGAGGCGGTCCCGGATCGGGGTGAAGTCGGGCAGGATCAGGTCGACCCCCGGCTGGTTCTCCTCGGGGAACAGCACGCCGGCGTCGACGATGAGGAGCTTGCCCTCGAACTCGTAGACGGTCATGTTGCGGCCGATCTCGGCGAGTCCGCCAAGGGGGGTCACGCGAAGGGTTCCGGATGGCAGTGCGGGTGGATCGAAGACGGCGGTGCCTGGCATGAAGTCCTTAGCGGGTTGTTCCGGCGACCTTCGGCAGGGCGCCGCCGGCG
>WOYR01000237.1 GCA_011620705.1 Microbacteriaceae bacterium
TTGAGCGCGGCGAACTTGTTGTCGCCGGCCGGGATGACCGTGCCGAAGTACTCCTGGAAGATCTCGGGGTGCTCCCGCAGCGCCGTGTCGGTGTCCATGAAGATGACGCCCTGGGCTTCGAGATCCTCGCGGATCTGGTGGTAGACCACCTCGGACTCGTACTGCGCGGCGACGCCGCCGACCAGCCGCTGGCGCTCGGCCTCGGGGATGCCCAGCTTCTCGTAGGTCTCCTTGATGTCATCCGGGAGTTCGTCCCAACTGGCGGCCTGCTTCTCGGTGGACCGGACGAAGTACTTGATGTTGTCGAAGTCGATGCCGCTGAGGTCGGCGCCCCAGGTCGGCATCGGCTTCATGCCGAACACCTTGAGAGCCTTGAGACGGTTCTTGAGCATCCACTCCGGCTCGTTCTTGAGCGTCGAGATGTCGGTGACGACCTCGTCGGAGACGCCGCGCCGGGCGGAGGCGCCCGCGGCGTCCGAGTCGGACCAGCCGAACTCGTACTGCCCGAGCCCGGAGAGCTCCGGACGGTCGATGAGCACGTCGGACATGGGCTACCTTCTCTCTGCCGCTGCGAACCATTCCGCTCGGACCGGCATTCTGTGACGCAAGTCTACAGGCGCGGCTGGACCGCCGCCGAGGATTCGGAGCGCGCCATCCGGTCGGCCGGAACCGGGCGCAGGGCGAACAGTCCCGGCTCCACATCCAGCAGCACCCGGATGGCGCCGACCCAGACCAGCGCTGCCCCCAGCAGATGCAGGGCGACGAGCACCGCGGGGATCCCGATGAGGGACTGCACGGCGCCGATGACGCCCTGCGCGAGCAGCACCACGAGAAGGATGAGCGTTGTCCGAGGTGCGATCGCGGCATTCGTGGCGCTGCGGAGAACCAGGTACAGCGCGATCGTCAGCACGATGGCCGCGGCCGCGAGGCCGGCGTGCACGAGCACCACGCGGGACCACACCTCGGTGCTGCCCGCGCCGCCGATGCGCGGCACGTCCCGGCTGTCGCCGGAGTGCGGGCCGGCCCCCGAGACGATCGTCCCGGCCACGATGAGGAGCGCGGTGACGAGAAGCAGGATCCAAGCCAGGACACGCGAAGCCCCGGGGGCGCTGCTCCCTCGCGCCCCGCGCCATCGTGCCCGGTGCCAGGTGAGGGTCGCGGTCGCGAGCAGTCCCATCGCCAGCATGAAGTGCAGCGCCACGACCCACGGGTTCAAGCCGACCAGCACGGTGATCCCGCCCGCGACCGCGTTCACGACGACCAGCCAGAACATCGACCAGGCCAGGCGGGTGAGCGTGCGATCCCACGGCTTCTGCAGACGCGCGGCGGTGATCGCCCAGCCGACCGCGACGATCAGCAGCACCGTCACCATCCGGTTGCCGAATTCGATCAGGCCGTGGATGCCCAACTCGGGGATCGGCGTGATCGACGACCCTTCGCAGGTCGGCCAGCTCGGACACCCGAGGCCGGACCCGGTGACGCGCACGACACCCCCGCCCAGGACCACGAGGATGCTGACGAGCAGAGCCGCCGTCGTGCCCCAGCGGAGCGCGCGGGTCCCGAGTGCCACGCGTCGGGCGAGCCAGCCGAACGGGGTCGTGACGCTCACAGCTGGATCGGCAGATGCAGCAGCGGGTCGAGGCCGACGGCGAGGAACACCAGCGTGAGGTAGGTGATGCTCGCGTGGAACACCCGCATCGGCTGGATCTCCCCCTCGCGGATCGCCGAAGAGTAGAGGCGGTGCGATTCGAGCAGGAACCAGGCTCCCGAGAGTGCGGCGACGACCGCGTACAGCACTCCCATCGAGGCGACAGGGATCAGCAGCAGCGAGCACGCGACGGTCGCCCAGGCGTACAGCACGACCTGCAAACCGACCGTTCGCCGCCCGCGGACGACCGCCAGCATCGGCACGTTCACCGAGGCGTAGTCCTCCTTGTAGCGCATCGACAGCGGCCAGTAATGCGGGGGGGTCCACAGGAAGACGATGCCGAACAGGATCACAGGAGCCCAGCTCAGCGAGCCGGTGACGGCCGCCCAGCCGATCAGCACCGGCATGCAGCCCGCCGCCCCGCCCCAGACGATGTTCTGCGGGGTGCGGCGCTTGAGGATCATCGTGTAGACGAGCACGTAGAAGGCGATCGCGGCAGCAGACAGGATCGCGGCCAGGGGTGTGGCGAAGAACCACAGCCAGGCGATGGACACCACGCCGGTGATCCACGCGAATGCCAGGGCCTCGCCGTCCTTGACCGCCCCTGTGACCAGCGGGCGCTTCTGCGTGCGCTTCATCACACGGTCGATGTCGCGATCGATGTAGCAGTTGAAGGCGTTCGCAGAGCCCGCGCTGAGCGTGCCTCCGACCAGGGTGGCGAGCACCAGCCACAGGTTCGGGACGCCGTGCGCCGCGAGCACCATGACCGGCGCAGTGGTGACCAGCAGCAACTCGATCACGCGCGGTTTCGTCAGGGCGAGGTAGGCGCCGGCCTTGCGCAGAACGCGGCCGCCGAAGCCTGGACTTCCCGGAACGACTGTTCCGGCGGGGGTTTCGACGGCTGCCTGCATGGCTCCTCGGATCGTTCGGGATACCCGTCGAGTCTACGTGACCCCGCCTCGCCCACAGCTCCAGCGCGCCTCGGTATGCTGGAAGCACCTGCCGACCGCGGCCCCCATCCCCCTGATCGCTCCCTTGCCGATCGTCGGGCCTGTCGCGGTGAGCCGATGACGCCGAGTCGGTCAGCGGCTTCCTGCCGGGGCTGTCTTGCCCCGCCAAGCATCGAAAGGGTGACACGCACGTGGCAACACTCTCCTGGGATGAGCTGGACGACAGGGCCGTCGACACGGCTCGAGTCCTCGCGGCGGACGCCGTCGAGAAGGTCGGGAACGGTCATCCCGGGACGGCGATGAGCCTGGCGCCGCTCGCCTATCTGCTGTTCCAGAAGGTCATGCGGCGCGACCCCCGCGACAACGACTGGATCGGGCGCGACCGCTTCATCCTCTCGGCGGGCCACAGCTCGCTGACCCAGTACATCCAGCTCTTCTACGGCGGCTATGGGCTGGAGCTGAAGGACCTCCAGGAGCTGCGCACCTGGGGCTCGCTGACCCCTGGCCATCCCGAGTACGGCCACACGCCCGGCGTCGAGATCACCACGGGCCCGCTCGGCCAGGGACTGTCGTCCGCGGTGGGCTTCGCATACGCCCAGCGTTTCGAGCGCGGCCTCTTCGACCCGGACGCCGCCCCCGGCACGAGCCCGTTCGACCACTTCATCTACGCGATCGCCAGCGACGGCGACATCGAGGAGGGCATCACCAGCGAGGCCAGCTCGCTCGCCGGCCACCAGAGGCTCGGCAAGCTGATCGTCTTCTACGACAGCAACCAGATCTCGATCGAGGACGACACCGACATCGCCATCAGCGAGGACGTCCAGGCGCGCTACGAGGCCTACGGCTGGCAGGTGCAGGTGGTCGACTTCCTGAGGACCGGGGTCTACGTCGAAGACAAGCAGGGCCTCTTCGACGCCATCGAGGCCGCGAAGGCCACGACGGACAAGCCATCGCTGATCATCGTGAAGACGATCATCGGCTGGCCATCGCCGAAGAAGCAGAACACCGGCAAGATCCACGGATCGGCTCTCGGCGCCGAGGAGCTCGCCGCGGTCAAAGAGGTGCTGGGCTTCGACCCCGCGAAGAGCTTCGCGGTCGACCCCGAGGTTCTGGCGCACACCCGCAAGGCCGTCGACCGCGGAGCCGAGGCGCACGCCGCATGGCAGGAGGACTTCGACGCATGGGCGGCGGCCCATCCCGAGCGGAAGGCGCTGTTCGACCGCCTGCAGACGGGAGCCCTGCCGGATGGTGTCGAGGCGGCGCTGCCCAGCTTCCCGGCCGGCACCGAGCTGTCGACCCGCGCCGCGAGCGGCAAGGTGCTGGGCGCGCTCGGCCCGGTCGTCCCGGAACTGTGGGGCGGCTCGGCCGATCTGGCCGAGTCGAACAACACCACCATCGAGGGCGCTGCGTCGTTCATCCCGACCGAGCACCAGACGCACGAGTGGAGCGGCAACCCCTACGGCCGCACGCTGCACTTCGGCATCCGCGAGCATGCCATGGGCGCGATCCTCAGCGGCATCGTGCTGCACGGCAAGACCCGGCCGTACGGCGGCACCTTCCTGATCTTCAGCGATTACATGCGGCCCGCCGTCCGGCTCGCCGCCCTGATGAAGGTGCCGACGATCTACGTCTGGACCCACGACTCGGTCGCGCTCGGCGAGGACGGCCCGACGCACCAGCCGGTCGAGCAGCTGACCGCGCTGCGCGCGATCCCCCAGCTGGATGTCGTGCGCCCGGCCGACGCCAACGAGACGGCCTATGCGTGGCTGAACATCCTGTCACGGCGCGGAGGACCGGCGGGGCTCGCGTTGAGCCGGCAGAATCTGCCGGTGTTCGAGCGCGGGGACGGGGCCGCATCCGGCGATACCCTGGCCTCGGCCAAGCACGTCGCACGGGGCGCATACGTGCTGGCCGAAGCCGACAACGGGACGCCCGATGCCATCATCATGTCCTCGGGTTCGGAGGTGCAGATCGCGCTCGAGGCCCGCGATCGGCTCAAGAAGGACGGCATCCATGCCCGCGTGGTCTCGGTGCCATGCCAGGAGTGGTTCGCCGAGCAGCCGGCGGAGTACCGCGACTCGGTGCTTCCGGCGGCCGTGAAGGCGCGGGTGTCGGTCGAGGCGGGCATCGCCCTCAGCTGGGCCCCCTTCCTCGGCGACGCAGGCCGCAGCGTCTCGATCGAGCATTTCGGTGCATCGGCCGACTACACGACCCTGTACCAGAAGTTCGGCATGACGACGGAGCACACCGTCGCGGCCGTCAAGGAATCGATCGCCGCCGTCACCGCCTGACCACCACCCCACCAGAACCAGGAACAGAGACATGGCCAACAGCAAGACAGCAGAACTCTCCGCGATCGGCGTGAGCATCTGGCTCGATGACCTCTCCAGGGAGCGCATCGAGTCCGGCGGGCTGCAGAGGCTCATCGATCAGAAGAACGTGGTGGGCGTCACCACCAACCCGACGATCTTCGCCTCGGCGCTGGCCAAGGGCAACGCGTACGACAGCAAGGTGGCCGAACTCGCCGCGGCGGGGACGAGTGCCACCGATGCCGTCTTCGAGATCACGACCACCGACGTCGCCGACGCCTGCGACATCTTCGCCCCGGTCCACCGCGCCAGCAAGGGCGTCGACGGCCGCGTGTCGATCGAAGTCGAGCCCGGACTGGCTCATGACGCCGCGGGCACCATCGCCGCGGCCCGGCAGCTCTGGACGAAGATCGGCAAGCCGAACGCGATGATCAAGATCCCGGCGACGGTCGAGGGTCTTGAGGCGATCACCGAGACCATCGCCGCTGGGATCAGTGTCAACGTGACCCTGATCTTCAGCCTCGCCCGCCACCAGGCGGTCATCGACGCATACCTGAGCGGGCTTGAGAAGGCGCAAGCCGCCGGCATCGACCTCTCGACGATCGAATCGGTCGCGTCCTTCTTCGTCTCGCGGGTCGACACCGAGATCGACAAGCGGCTCGAGGCGGTGGGTACGGATGACGCGCTCGCACTGAAGAGCAGGGCCGGCATCGCGAACGCGCAACTGGCGTACCAGCTCTTCGAGCAGCAGTTCGCCGGGGGGCGTGCGCGGGCACTTCTGGACGCCGGGGCGAACAAGCAGCGCCCGCTCTGGGCCTCCACCGGCGTGAAGGACCCATCGCTGCCCGACACCCTCTACGTGACAGAACTCGCGGTTGCGGGCGTCGTCAACACGATGCCCGAGAAGACCCTCGACGCCACCGCCGATCATGCGCCGCTCCACGGCGATGCCGTCACCGCCTCCTACGCGGAGGCCCGGTCGCTGCTCGACCAGCTCCAGGCAGTCGGGATCGACTACGACGACGTGACCGCCCTGCTCGAGAAGGAGGGCGTCGAGAAGTTCATCGTGTCCTGGGGCGAGTTGCTCGATACGGTGGCCGCGGCACTGGAGGCGGCGCAGTGACGCTCCGCGTGCACGCCACCGGTGCGGCGGGCGAAGCCGTCGCGAAGTGGGTTCCCCGACTGCTCGCGGACGGGGTGGCCAGCGGCATCAGCACCCAGGACCCGACCCTCTGGGGTCCCGATGCCGAGTCCGAGTCCGAGAAGCGCCTCGGCTGGGTGGAGGCGGTCGCGATCTCGCAGGCCCTGGTGGAGCCGATCATCGCACTGCGGGACAGGCTGAACGCCGCCGGGGTGACCCACATCGTGCTCGGAGGGATGGGCGGCTCATCTTTGGCGCCCGAGGTCATCACCCGCACCTACGGGGTCGAGCTGACCGTGCTCGACTCCACCGACCCGGGCCAGGTGAGGGCGGCGCTGGATGACCGGCTCACCGAGACCGCCGTCGTCATCTCGTCCAAGTCCGGGTCCACCCTGGAGACCGACAGCCAGAAGCGGATCTACGAGGAGCGCTTCCGCGGCGCAGGCATCGATCCGCGGGAGCGCATCATCGTCGTCACCGATCCGGGGTCGCCCCTCGATGTCTCGGCGCGCGCCGACGGCTACCAGGTCTTCAACGCGGATCCGAACGTCGGCGGTCGCTACTCGGCCCTGACCGCCTTCGGACTCGTCCCGAGCGGGCTGGCCGGCGCCGACATCGAGAACCTCCTCGAGGAGGCGCAGGCCGAGACCTTCGCCCTCGTCTTCGACAAGCCCGACAACCCGGGCCTGATCCTCGGCGCGGCCATCGCGGGCGCCTTGCCGCTCAAGGACAAGCTCGGGATCGTCGCCGACGGCACGTACATCGTCGGATTCGCCGACTGGGCCGAGCAGCTCGTCGCCGAGTCGACCGGCAAGCTGGGCAGAGTGCTCCTGCCCGTCGTGCTCGATGCGGATTCGCCGGAACTCGGCGAGAACCTGGCCGATCTGCAGATCGTGCGCCTCGTCGAGGATGAGGACGAGACGCGAGACGTCCGCGAAGGCGAGATCGAGATCTCGGGCAGCCTCGGCGGGCAGCTGCTGGTCTGGGAGTACGCGATCGCCGTCGCGGGCCGCCTTCTCGGCATCAACCCCTTCGACCAGCCGGATGTGGAAGCCGCCAAGGCCGCAGCGCGCGGACTCCTCGACGACCGCCCAGCGCCGGTGCCGCCGCTGTTCGTCACCGATGACGGCATCGAGGTCCGCGCCGGCGGCGGCCTGGTGATCGCCGAGCATACGCTCGCCGGCGCGATCGACGCGCTCCTGGCCGAGCTCGGCCCCGTGGGTTATGTCGCACTGCAGGCATACCTGGACCGCGTGCACCACCCCGAATTCGCGGCCATGCGCGATGTCGTCGCCGCGCGGGCGAAGCGCCCGGTGACCTTCGGATGGGGGCCGCGCTTCCTGCACTCCACCGGCCAGTTCCACAAGGGCGGCCCCGCGATCGGGGTGTTCCTCCAGGTCACCGCCGAGTACGGCGCGGCCGACGACCTCGCCATCCCTGACCGTCCCTTCACCTTCGGCCAGTTCATCCGGGCGCAGGCGGCGGGCGATGCGAGCGTGCTCGCGGAGCGCGGGCGCCCTGTCCTGATGCTCACCCTCCGCGATCTGGCCGCAGGCGCGGCGGCCATCAGCGCCGCGATCGGCTAACGGGCCGTCCACCGGACTCGAGCGGATCGAGGAGAATCATGCCCGTCCAGATCACCAAGGACGCCAACCCGCTGCGGTCGCCGTCCGACCGACGGCTGAACCGGATCGCGGGACCGAGCGCCATCGTCATCTTCGGCGTCACCGGGGATCTCTCGCGCAAGAAGCTGATGCCGGCGATCTACGACCTGGCAAACCGCGGCCTGCTCCCCCCCGGCTTCGCGCTCGTCGGCTTCGCACGCCGCGACTGGGAGGACGAGGACTTCGAGAAGGTGGTCTACGAGGCCGTGAAGGCCAACGCTCGCACCGCTTTCGACGACGATGTCTGGAAACAGCTCAAGGAGGGCATCCGCTTCGTCCAGGGGGAGTTCGACGACGACTCCGCCTTCGACCGCCTGAAGAGCACACTGCACGCCCTCGATGATTCGCGCGGCACGATGGGCAACCACGCCTTCTACCTGTCCATCCCGCCCAAGTCGTTCCCGCTGGTGACCGCGCAGTTGAAGCGCTCGGGGCTGGCCGACCCGCAGCCGGGCCAGTGGCGACGGGTGGTGATCGAGAAGCCCTTCGGCTCCGACCTGGCGACGGCGCGGGAGTTGAACGAGGTCGTCGAGTCCGTGTTCCCGCCGGACGCCGTGTTCCGGATCGACCACTACCTGGGCAAGGAGACGGTGCAGAACATCCTGGCGCTGCGCTTCGCCAACCAGCTCTACGAACCGATCTGGAACGCCAACTACGTCGACCACGTCCAGATCACCATGGCGGAGGACATCGGCGTCGGCGGCCGCGCCGGGTACTACGACGGCATCGGCGCCGCGCGGGACGTCATCCAGAACCACCTGCTGCAGCTGCTCGCGCTCACCGCCATGGAGGAGCCGGTCTCCTTCGACGCGGCCGATCTGCGCGCCGAGAAGGAGAAGGTGCTGTCGGCGGTGCACCTGCCGAAGGATCTCGGGGCGGCCACCGCACGCGGGCAGTACTCTGCGGGGTGGCAGGGCGGGGAGAGGGTTCTCGGCTTCCTGCAGGAGGACGGCATGAGCCCCAGTTCCACAACGGAGACCTATGCGGCCCTCAAGCTCGAGATCAACACCCGTCGCTGGGCGGGCGTCCCGTTCTACCTGCGGGCGGGCAAGCGGCTCGGCCGACGGGTGACCGAGATCGCCGTCGTGTTCACGCGCGCCCCGCAGTACCTCTTCGCGGCCAGCCAGACCTCGGCGCTCGGCCAGAACGCGCTCGTCATCCGAGTGCAGCCCGACGAAGGCGTCACGATCCGCTTCGGCTCCAAGGTGCCGGGCGCCGAGATGCAGGTGCGCGATGTGACCATGGACTTCGGGTACGGCCACGCCTTCACCGAGGCGAGCCCCGAGGCCTACGAGCGACTCATCCTGGACGTGCTGCTCGGCGACCCGCCGTTGTTCCCGCGCCACCAGGAGGTGGAGTTGAGTTGGAAGATCCTGGATCCGATCGAGGAGTACTGGATGACGCTCGGCCAGCCCGAGCAGTACCGGCCGGGGACATGGGGCCCGAAATCCGCCGACGAGCTCCTGGAACGCGACGGAAGAGTCTGGAGACGGCCGTAGTGAGGAGAACAGTGAGGAGAACACCGTGATCGTCGATCTGCCCGGTACCACGACCAGCTCGGTGTCGAAGGCGCTGGTGAAGATCCGCGAGGAGGGTGGTGCGGTCGCACTCGGCCGCGTGCTGACCCTGGTGATCGCGACTCCCCTCGGAGAGGAGGAGGAGGCGATCGAAGCCGCCAATGACGCCTCGCGGGAGCACCCGATGCGCGTCATCGTGCTCTCGACGAATCCCGATCCGAAGGCGGAGGAGGATCCGCGCCTCGACGCGGAGATCCGGGTCGGGGGCGACGCGGGAGCGAGCGAGGTCATCGTGCTGCGGGCGTACGGACCGACGGCTTCCGATGAGGAGGGCCTGGTCACGAGCCTGCTGCTGCCCGATGCGCCGGTCGTCGTCTGGTGGCCCAGCCACGGCCCCGCCGAGCCGAGCACCTCCCCGCTCGGCAAGAT
>WOYR01000148.1:0-5684 GCA_011620705.1 Microbacteriaceae bacterium
GTGTAGAGCTCCTCGCGCGGCGCCTTCTCGACGATCTTGCCCAGGTACATGACCGCGATCTCGGGGCAGAAGTACCGCACGATCGCCAGGTCGTGCGCGATGAACAGGAAGGAGATGTTGAACTCGCGCTGCAGATCCTGCATCAGGTTGATGACCTGGGCCTGGATCGAGACGTCGAGCGCCGACACCGGCTCGTCGGCGACCAGCAGCTTCGGCTGCAGGGTGAGCGCCCGGGCGATGCCGATGCGCTGGCGCTGCCCGCCCGAGAACTCGTGCGGGTAGCGGTTGTAGTGCTCGGGGTTGAGCCCCACGATCTCGAGCAGCTCCTGCACCCGCGCCAGCCGCTTGTTCGCCGGCACCAGCTTGTGGATCGCCAGCGGCGCGCCCACGATCGAGCCGACGGTCTGACGCGGGTTGAGCGAGGTGTACGGGTCCTGGAAGATCATCTGGATGTCGCGGCGCAGCGGCTTGAGGGCGCGCGCCGGTGCCTGGGCGATGTCGTGCCCCTCGAAGATGATCTGCCCGCTGGTCGGCTTCTGGAGCCGGGTGATGAGGCGCCCCGTCGTGGTCTTGCCGCATCCGGACTCGCCGACCAGGCCCAGGGCCTGGCCCGCCTCGAGGGTGAAGGAGACCCCGTCGACGGCTTGGACGTACCCGACCGTTCGGGCGATGACGCCGCGGGACTTGACGGGGAAGTGCATGACGAGGTCCTTGACCTCGAGAAGGGGAGCGGCCATCTCAGTTGCCTCCCGTCAGGACTGCGTCGTAGTCCGCCAGCACGTCGTCCTCCAAGTGGCACCGTTTGAGGTGCCCCTCGGCCACCGGGAGCAGTTCGGGCAGCTCGCGCGCGCAGCGGTTGTCCGGGACGAATCGCGAGTACTCGCACCGGGCGAAGAACGGGCACCCGGCGGGCGGGTCGAGCAGGCTGGGCGGATTGCCCGGGATCGGGCGCAGCGGACGGTCGAGCGGGCCGGTGACATCCGGGATGGACTGGATGAGGCCCCAGGTGTACGGCATCGCCGGCTTGGTCAGCAGCTCGCGGGCCGCGCCGTACTCCACCGCGCGGCCCGCGTACATCACCAGCACATCGTCCGCGACCTCGGCGATGACGCCGAGATCGTGGGTGATCATGATGAGCGCGGTGTCGAACTCGCGCTGCAGGTCCTGCAGGAGGTCGAGGATCTGCGCCTGGATGGTGACGTCGAGCGCCGTCGTGGGCTCGTCCGCGATCAGCAGGATCGGGTCGTTGATGAGCGCCATTGCGATCATCACGCGCTGCCGCATCCCCCCCGAGAACTGGTGCGGGTAGTCGTCGACGCGGCGCTCTGGCTGCGGGATGCCGACGCGCGCGAGCATCTCGATCGTGCGAGCGCGTGCCACTCGCTTCGGGACCCGGTTGTGGACGAGGTAGGCCTCGGAGATCTGGTCGCCGACGCGGAAGTACGGGTGCAGGGCCGACAGCGGGTCCTGGAAGATCATCGCGACGTCCTTGCCGCGCTTTGCCCGCATCTCGTCGTCGCTGAGGCCGATCAACTCGGTCCCGTCGAACCAGATCTGGCCGCTGACCCGCGCGCTCGTGTTGCGGTGAAGGCCGAGGATGGCGGAGGACGACACCGACTTGCCGGAGCCGGATTCCCCGACGATCCCCAGGGTCTTGCCGCGTTCGAGGGTGTACGAGAGCCCGTCGGTGGCGCGCACGATCCCGTCGGAGGTCGGGAAGTGGACCGCGAGGTTCTCGACGGAGAGGAATGGTCTGCTCATGGGTGCTTTCCTGCCCTATCGAAGCCGAACGCGCGGATCGACGTAGGCGTACAGGATGTCGACGACGATATTCGCGATGATGACGGCGGCGCCGGCCACGATGACCAGGCCGATCAGCACGGGGAGGTCGGCGTTCTGGTTCGAGATCACCGCGAGGAAACCGAGTCCCTGGTAGGTGAAGACCGCTTCGGTGATGACCGCCCCTGCCAGCAGGGCGGCGAAGTCCAGACCCGCCATGGACAGCAGCGGGGTGAGGGCGGCTCGGAGTCCGTGTTTGAAGAGCACGACGCGCTCGGACAGGCCCTTCGCTCGAGCGGTGCGGATGTAATCCTCGGACAGCGACTCGAGCACGAAGGCCCGGGTGATGCGCACGTATGCCGCCATGTAGAACAACGCGAGTGTCAGGGCGGGCAGGGTGAGACTGATGATCCAGTTGAGCACGCCGCCGTCGGCGATCGAGACGTAGCGGGGATAGGGGACGAGCTTCCACCTGATGGCCACGAATTGGAGCAGGAAGGTGCCGATGAAGAAGGTGGGTAGGGCGTAGACCACCAGCGTCACGCCGACGATGATCCGATCCAGCCATTTGCCTTTGAAGACCGCCGCTATCACCCCGAAGAGCACCCCGAAGACGATCCAGATGATGAAGGCGTAGATCGCGAGCGAGATCGTCACCGGCGCGTACTTGACGACTGCGGCGTTCACCGTCATCGCGCTGTGCTGCGAATACCCCAGGCACGGCGCCGGGCAGTGGATGACCAGGTCGGGGTTCGACTTCTCGAGCGCCGCACGGTAGGCGTCGTCGACGGGGTAGTCGCGGCCGACGGCGAGGCCCTGCACGAACTGGCCGAACTGATAGGAGATCGGCTGGTTGTAGCCGTAGACCTGCGTGATGTTCGCGAGCTTCTCGGGAGTGCAGTACTTGCCGCAGATGTCCCTGGCCGGATTGCCGGCCGCGAAGAAGAGGACGAAGACCACCAGCACCATCGCGAGGAGCAGGACGATGCCGACGAGGATGCGGCGGATGGCGTAGGCGATCACGTGGGGTTCTAGTTTTCTCTGTCCAGGAATGGGGTGGGCGCCCCGAGGGGCGCCCACCCGGTATCAGATGACGCTACTTACTTCTTGACGTACATGCCGCCGAGGTCGGGGTAGTAGCTGGACGCGACGTCCGGCAGGAACCCGCCCAGCTTCGACCCGTAGATGAAGTAGTTGTTCTGGTTGGCCAGGGGCACGTACGCCCCATCGGCGGCTGCAGCCGCGTCGGCCTCGGTGAGCAGCTTCTGCTGCTCGGCCGTGTCGGTCGACTGGTTCGCCTGCTTGATCAGACCGTCCACCTTCGGGTTGCTGTAGAACCCGTAGTTGAAGCCGACGCCGAATGTGGCGCCCTTCGGGTTCGACTGGAGGATCGGCGGAACGACCGCGAACAGCGACGGCCAGTCAGCGGCCCAGCCGGCGAAGAACACGTCGATCGGCTTCGGGTCGGATCCGACCTGCGCGTAGTAGCCGGGCTTGGCGTCCTTCGCGATCGGGTCGAGCGTCACCTTGAAGCCCGCCTTCTCCCAGCTCTGCTGGAGGACGGCTGCGACCTGCTCGATGACCGTCGAGGTGTCGGCGAAGGCGAACCGGATCTCCGGCGTCGCGCCCCCGAGCAGCTTCTTGGCCGCGGCGGCGTCTCCGTTCGGGTCGATCTTGCTCAGCGAGTTCTCCTTGAAGCCCGGGATGGCCGACGACACGACGGTGCTGGTCGGGATGCCCCACTTGGAGCCGCCCTCGGCCTTGATCACGCCGGCCTTGTCCGTCGCCGCGATCAGCGCGTTGCGGACGTTGGGGTCCGTCAGCGTCTTCGAGTTGATCTCCAGGAAGCGGGTGTACGGAGAGGTGCTGGTCACGACCCGGCTCGACAGGTCCGGCGTGATCTCGGAGTACTTGTCCGACGGGATGTTCAGCGGGCTGTACGCGGCCTGGTCGCTCCCCGAGTCGGCGAGGAGCCGCTCGGTGATCGTCTCAGGGCTGTCGACGAACTCGAACTTGATGGTGTCCGGGTATGCAGCGCGCACGACCTTGCTGTCAGTCGACGCGTCGTACGCGGGGTTGCGCACGAAGGTGCCGCCGGCGTTCTGGTCGAAGGTGTCGCCCTCCAGCTTGTACGGGCCGTTCGAGTTGATCGTGAACAGGTTCGCGGCGCCCTTGTCGAAGGACTTCTCGTACGGGTCGGTGGAGAACAGCGCGGCCGTGGCGTACGGGAAGTCCGCCCACGGGTTCTGGAAGTGGTACGTGATCGTGTCGCCGGAGCACGACGCCGCCTTCTCGAAGTGCGCCTGCGCCTCGGGCGTGCCGGTCAGCGGACCGGTGTACTCGGTCGCCAGGTCGTAGCTCGGGTCGGACGGGTCGATCAGGTTGTAGCTGCCGTCACCGAAGTAGGTCAGGCCGACGCCACCGCCGCCCGCGACCAGCGAGGCGTCGTAGGAGCGGGACAGGCCGTACTGCAGGTCGGCGCAGGTGATCGCCGTGCCGTCCTGCCACTTGACGCCCTTCTTCAGCGTGAAGCTCCAGGTCTTGCCCTCGTCCTTGGTGGTGCCGGTATCGGTCGCCAGGTCGGCGACCACCTTCGGGTTCTTGTCCGCCGTGATCGGCAGGGCGGTCAGGCCGCGGTAGACGATGCGGCGGAAGTTCGCGATCTCCACGCCGAGGTAGACGCCCACCGGGTCGGTGGCCTCGTACTCGCCCGAGACGTCCAGCGAGGTGAGGGTTCCGCCCTTCTGGCCGGAGGAGGTCGGCGCGGGAGTTCCCCCGCCGCTCGAGCATGCTGCGAGCGCGGCCGCGAGGACGCCTGTGACGGCGATCACCCCGACTCGCGACAACAACTTCTTGGTCATTGCCAGATTCTCCTTGGTGTTGGTTTGACGTGCTGTGCGCGCGTCCGATCCGCGACGGTGCGCCGCGGAGGCTGAGATGACGTGGGCATTCGCCTCATCTGCTCGACCTCGGGTCGAGGGCGTCGCGCAGGCCGTCGCCGAGCAGGTTGAACGAGACGACGATGAGAACGAGCAGGAAGGCCGGTGCGATGAAGAACAGGAAGTCGCCAGAGGCGTAACCGAGCGACCCTTTGAGGATGTTGCCGAGCGTCGGCGTCGGCGGCAGGATCGAGATGCCCAGATAGGACAGCGCCGCCTCGGCGGAGACGTACGCCGGAAGGATCAGGGTGAACTGCACGAGGATCGGAGCCCAGAGGTTGGGCAGCACCTCCTTGAAGTACAGCCGCCCGTTGCCGGCGCCGAGCAGGCGGGCCGCGTCGATGAACTCCCGCTCGCGCAGGCTCAGGACCTGCCCGCGGATGATGCGGGTCACCGACGGCCAGCCGAAGATGCCCAGCACCAGGATCACGTAGGTGGCCTGGGCCGGGTCGCCCGCCGGGATCTTCAGCGTTCCGGTGAGCCAGCCGATCAGGACGCCCGAGAGGGCCAGCAGCATCAGGGTCTGCGGGAAGCAGAGCACGAGATCCACGAGACGGCCGATCAGCGTGTCGGCCCAGCGCCGGCTCATGCCGGCGATGATCCCGAGCACGACGCCCACCACGACGGAGAAGACGGCGGCGGCGGCGGAGATGAACAGCGAGAGGGCCAGACCCAGCCAGATCCGGCTGAGCGTGTCGCGTCCGATGCCGGGCTCGATGCCGAGCGGGTGAGCCCAACTGATCCCGCCGAAGGCTCCGATCGGGAGGCCGTTGTCGTTGATGAGCTTCTGGTGGGTGGTGAAGGGGTCGAGCACCCCGGCCGCAACGAGGAACGGGGCCAGGATCGCCAGCAGGACGTAGATCGCGACGATGATGCCGCCCGCCAGGGTCTTCCGGTCGGAGCGGAATCGATTCCAGGCCAGCGCGGCAGGAGTCCGGCTCCGGACGCCGACGCCGATGAGTCGCT
>WOYR01000148.1:5784-9656 GCA_011620705.1 Microbacteriaceae bacterium
TTCCAGGCCAGCGCGGCAGGAGTCCGGCTCCGGACGCCGACGCCGATGAGTCGCTCGGGAAGCTCCTCGTCAGGGGTGTCGAGGGCCGGATCCGAGGTGGTGACCTCGGCGGCGAACTCCCCAGGAGGCAGCGTCGACATGCCGGCCCCTAGCGCGATCCCGCGCGAAGCAGTGTCATCGAGGCCATCATCGGCGCAGATTTCCTCTCAGGGACAGTCGCATGTCATCGACGCGACACCAGCAGTACACACAGACCCTAATAGGGGGACGGTACTCGCCAAAACCGTGGAGGCAATCGTTACACGGCGGAAACGAGGTGGACGATTTCTTGCGCAAACGCTGGATTTCCCGCAGGGATTCCGCATTATTGTGCGAAATTCTGCGCGCCTCTCGGTTTCGGTGCAGGATTCCCCGACGTAGCGCATCGACTACCATCGCCCCTGTGGCATCGGCGACCGCGGCGTGAGATCGACGACCCATGACGGAGACTGAGCGGCGCGGCGCGGGGCCGCCTCTCCTCGACCGCTTCGACCGCGGCCGCATCTGGTGGGAGATCGCCCTCGTGCTGGGCGTCTCGCTCGGGCAGTCCGCGATCTATGCGATCGTCTCGCTCGCCGACAGCCTCAGCCGCAGCACTCCCCTGTCGCAGCAGACCACGACGCTCAATCCCAGCCTCAGCAGCCGCGAGGTCTTCGACCTGATCTACAACCTGCTGGCCCTGGCTTTCGACGTGGTGCCGGTGGTGCTGGTCTGCTGGTTGCTGTGGAGCCGCACGGCGCCGCACCTGAGCCGGCTGGGCATTGACGCGCGACGACCGCTCGGCGACGCGTGGCGGGGGGTGGCGCTGGCGCTGGCGATCGGCATCCCGGGCATCGCCGTGTATCTGGGCGGCAAAGCGCTCGGCCTCGGCATCACGGTGGATGCCGCGGGGCTGAACTCGTACTGGTGGACCATCCCCGTGCTCCTGCTGTCGGCGTTGCGCGCCGGCCTCCAGGAGGAGATCATCGTGATCGGCTACCTCTTCGAGCGGCTGGGGCAGCTGGGCTGGAGCCGCTGGCGCATCATCGTGGCCGCGGCCGTCTTCCGCGGCAGCTACCACCTCTACCAGGGCTTCGGCGCCTTCCTGGGCAACTTCCTGATGGGGATGCTGTTCGGCTTCCTCTACTCGCGCGGCAAGCGCGTGCTGCCGCTCGTGATCGCGCACTTCCTCATCGATGCCGCCATCTTCGTCGGGTACCCGTTGGCGGTGACCGTGTTCCCGCAGCTGTTCGGAGCGGCGAAGTAGACAACTCGTGCGCGATGGCGGCGCCCCGCGCTTAGGATGGGCACCATGGGGGCGCCGGAGGTGGGGCAGCGAGCACCGGAGTTCACGCTGCCCGGGATCCGGATGGAGAACGGCCGCTTCGAACACGATCAGTACTCGCTGGGCGGCGAACGCCGCAACGGCCCGCTGGTGCTCGCCTTCTACCCGCTCGATCAGAGCAAGGTCTGCACCGAGCAGATGTGCAGCTACCAGGACGACTTCGCCGGCTTCGACGGGCTCGGCGCCGAGGTCTGGGGCATCAGTCTCCAAGGCGTCGAGAGCCATGCCGAGTTCGCCGAGAAGAACGGACTCACCTTCCCGTTGCTCGCCGACCACCGCGACGGCGCCGCCAAGGACTACGGCGTGCAGCTCGGTCCGACGGTGCGCCGCTCGGTCTTCATCATCGACGCCGACGGGATCATCCGCTGGAAGCATGTGGCGCTGCTCGGCTTGAGCTACCGCCGCTCCGCCGAGATCAAGGACCAGATCCTCCGGCTCTTCCCCGCCCCCACGGGCAACGCCTTCGCCTTCGCTCCACCGGTCTGAGTTCTCATCCCTTCCCTGAAGGTACGGGAAACTCCGTACTGTCATGGATGAAAGTACGGGAAAGCCCGTACTTTCGCGGAGGGGTTCAGGCGAACGCCTCGACCGGCGGGCAGGCGCACATCAGGTTGCGGTCGCCGTACGCCTGGTCGATGCGGCGCACCGGCGGCCAGTACTTGCGGTGCACCAGCCCGGGCAGCGGGTATGCGGCCTGCTCGCGGGTGTAGGCGTGGGCCCACTCCCCCACGATCGCCGAGGCGGCCGTGTGCGGCGCATGGACCAGCGGGTTGTCTTCGGCGGGCCAGACACCGGATGCCACGGCATCCGCCTCGGCCTTGATGGCGATCATGGCCTCGATGAAACGGTCGAGCTCCGCGAGGTCCTCGCTCTCGGTCGGCTCGACCATGAGGGTGCCCGCCACCGGGAACGACATCGTGGGAGCGTGGAAGCCGTAGTCGATGAGGCGCTTGGCCACGTCATCCACGGTCGCACCGGTCTTCTCGCGCAGCGGCCGCAGGTCGAGGATGCACTCGTGCGCCACCAGCCCGTTCTCGCCCGCGTAGAGCACCGGGTAATGCTCGCGAAGCCGCACCGCGATGTAGTTGGCCGCCAGCACCGCGGCGCCGGTCGCGCGACGGAGGCCATCGGCGCCCATCATGCGCACATAGGCCCAGCTGATCGGCAGGATCGACGGCGAGCCGTACGGCGCGGCCGAGACGGGGGCGCCGAGGTGCTCGTACTCCCCCGCCGACCCGGTGGCCAGGTCGAAGGCCGGATGCTGCGTGCTCTGCGCCAGCGGATGCCCCGGCAGATACGGCGCCAGGTGCGCCTTCGCCCCGACCGGGCCGACGCCCGGACCGCCGCCGCCGTGCGGGATGCAGAAGGTCTTGTGCAGGTTGAGGTGGCTGACGTCCCCGCCGAAGTCGCCGAAGCGCGAGTAGCCGAGCAGGGCGTTCAGGTTGGCGCCGTCGACGTAGACCTGGCCGCCCGCCTCGTGCACGGCATCCGTGATCGCGCGGATCTCGTGCTCGTAGACGCCATGGGTGCTCGGGTAGGTGATCATCAGCGCAGCCAGATCCGCTGCGTGCTCCGCGATCTTGGCGCGCAGATCGTCGAGGTCGACGTTGCCGAGCTCGTCGCAGGCCACGACGACGACCTTCATCCCGGCCAGCACGGCGCTGGCGGCGTTGGTGCCGTGCGCGCTCGACGGGATCAGGCAGGTGGTGCGGTGCGCATCGCCGCGGGCCCGGTGGTAGCCGCGGATCGCGAGCAGCCCCGCGAGTTCGCCCTGGCTGCCGGCATTGGGCTGCAGCGTGACGGTGTCGTAGCCGGTGACCTCCGCCAGCCAGCTCTCGAGATGCGAGATCAGCACCAGATAGCCTTCGGCGTCCGCGCCGGGCGCGAAGGGGTGCAGCCCGGCGAACTCTGGCCAGGTGATCGCAGCCATCTCGCTGGCGGCGTTGAGCTTCATCGTGCACGAGCCGAGCGGGATCATGCCGCGGTCGAGCGCGTAATCCTTGTCTGCGAGGTACTTCAGGTAGCGCATCATGGCGGTCTCGCTGTGGTGCGTGGTGAAGACCGGGTGCGTAAGGAAGGCGCTGGTGCGCCGGAGCGCGACGGGGATGGCGGCGTCGGCGAAGGCGCGACCACCGCTCACCCCGAACACGGCGTCGAGGTCGACCTCGATCGGCGGCAGCGCGCCGCTGGCGGTGCGCTCGGCGCTCACCTCGTCGAAGCTCAGCGAGATCCGGTCCCGATCGACAGCGTGCAGCAGGATGCCGCGCTCCCGCGCCGCCGCGACCAGCTCCGCCGCGCGTCCCGGCACGTGAACGGTGAGCGTGTCGAAGAAGTCGTCGTGCTCCACCGCGATGCCCGCCGCCCGCAGCTTCGCCGCGTAGCCCGCTGCCTGCTGCGCCACCTCCCGCGCGATCCGGGTCAGGCCGCCGGGGCCGTGGTACACCGCGTACATCGAGGCCATCACGGCCAGCAGCACCTGCGCGGTGCAGATGTTGCTCGTGGCCTTCTC
>WOYR01000086.1 GCA_011620705.1 Microbacteriaceae bacterium
GGCCAGGATGCTGCGCACGCCGCTGCCTAGCATGGATGCCATGGCAGAGACGAAGAGCGCAAAGTCCGGTTTCAGCGCCCAGGAGCGTGCTGCGATGAAGCAGCGCGCGGCCGAACTCAAGCTGGCGACCACGCGCGAGACCGGTGCCAAGGCCCTGGCCGATGCCATCGCGGCGATGACGGGCCTTGACCGCGAACTCGCGCAGCAACTGGACGGCATCATCATGGCGGCAGCGCCCGGCTTGGCCAAGAAGACCTACTACGGATTCCCGGCATACGTCTTCGACGACAAGACGATCCTGTTCTTCAAGCCCGCCGCGAAGTTCAAGGAGCGCTACGCGACCCTCGCCTTCGATTCCCCGGCCAGGATCGACGACGGCACGATGTGGCCGACATCGTGGGCCGTGACCGCCCCGCTCACCGCGGCGCAGGCCGAGATGGTCGGCGAGCTGGTGAAGAAGGCCACGCGCTAGTCCGACCCGGCCCCCAGCGCCCAGAGCATGCTCCGGGCTTTGAGCATCGTCTCGTCGTACTCCTCCTCGGGCACCGAGAGGGCGGTGATCCCGCCCCCCGCGCCGAGCGTCGCCGCGGCCGGCGTGACGACGATGCTGCGGATCACGACCGCGAGATCCACCGTGCCGTCGAGCGAGAAGCGGCCGAACACGCCGGAGAAGACGCCCCGCGGGCCGTCCTCGAGGCGGTCGATCGCCGTCATGGCGCTGTGCTTCGGGGCGCCGGTCATGGATCCGGGTGGCAGGGTCGCCCGGATCAGGTCCGCCGTCGTGCGGCCAGGTTGCAGCGACGACTCGATCGTGCTGACCAGCTGGTGGACCGTGGCGTACTGCTCGACGCCGAACAGCTCCGTGACCTCGACGCTCCCCAGCTGCGAGACGCGGCTGAGGTCGTTGCGCATGAGGTCGACGATCATCACGTTCTCAGCGCGCTCCTTGTCGTTCGCGCCCAACTCGCGGGCGATCTCCCGGTCGGCGTCCGGATCGGCGGCGCGCGGCCGGGTCCCCTTCATGGGGCGCGTGACCACGTGCCCGTCCGTCCCCACGCTGAGGAACTGCTCCGGCGATCCGCACACCAGCGCCAGCCCGCCCGCGCGGAACAGCCCGCCGTGGTGGCTCGGGCTGCGCCGCCGCAAGCGTCGGTGCAGCGCGACCGGGTCGAATGCGCCATCGACGGTTGCCTCGTTGCAGAGGCAGAGCTGGTAGAACTCCCCATCGCCGATGAGGCGCTGCGCCTCGCGGATGCGGTCGAGGTAGCCGGCCCGGTCGTGGCGCCAGCGGGCCGGGCCGGCGCCGGGCGGGGCGGGTGGCGGCTCGGCGATCGGCTCTGAGGGGAGCGACGCGAGCTCGCGCTCCATCGCCTCCATCCAGGCGCCCGCCTCTGCGCCGTCGTCGAGCGTCATCAGCCGGATGCTCCGCCTGCTGTGGTCGAACACGATCGCCCGGTCGAGGAAGCCGAGCACCATCGCCGGAGTCCCGGCGCGGTGCGCGGGTGTCCGCTGCTCGGCGGCGCCCGCCTCGTAGCCGATCCATCCCGCCCAGCCGAGAGGGGTCGGGGCCGCGCGCGGCTCGACGCGGGGCGCAGCGGCCAGCAGCTCCTGCAGGGTGTCGATCGCGGCATCCGGCTCGTCGACCGTCACGAGACGGCTCGGGACGCCCATGACGGACATGCCGGAGACGGCGTCCGGCCCGGCGTCGAGCCAGATCGACGCGGGTGCCTGGGCGAACAGACTCAGGTGGACGCGCTCCGGATCCGCCCAGCCCGCGGCTGTCTCGCGCACTCAGTCGGTGCGCGTCCAGTGCTCGCGGCCGAAGAGCTTCGCGAGGTGCGCGGTGAGCGAAGGGCCGATGCCCTGCAGAGCGTCGACCTCGAAGATCGGTTCGCCGTCGGGCTTGGGCAGCGCATCGACATCCGGGTCGGCGATGGTGGTGCGGACCGCGGTCGTGGTGATCGAGTCGATCCGATCGCGGTCGACGAAGCGGATGCCCCGATGCGTCTTCACGACGATCCCGTCGAACAGGTCGAGATTCTCGTCGGCCAGCACGTGCGCGACGGTGCCGAATTCGGTGCCCGACGCGGTCAGCACCGGGGTGCCGGTCGCGAGGGCCTGGTAGGAGATGGGCTGTCCGGTGCCGAGATCCGCCATGGCGACATCCTCGCACGGCGAGCTGTCATGCGGCTGGCCCCCGGGCCGTGACCTCTCGCGCTAGGCTGGCGGTGCGAAGGGGAGTATCCCACCTCGACGCGACCGTCATCACGGGTTCCAGCGCTGCAGCCCCGGTCGCGTTCGCACGCCGGCTCCGGCAGCACCCGACGGGTGCGGAGGGCCGCCGCGCGCGGGAGAGACGTTCGGACACCCGTCGCGCCTCCGAGAGGGGGCCTTGTCCGGAAGGCCCCGTCCCATGCAGACCCAGATCCCCGCCTGGTTCGAGATCGGCTCCGCCGTCGCGATGGTGCTGATCCTGGCATTCGACGTGATCCTCGCCTTCCGGCGGCCGCACATCCCGTCGACCCGCGAATCCGCGCTGTGGATCGGGTTCTACGTGCTGCTCGCCCTGCTCTTCGCGGCGGCGCTGCTGTGGATCGGCGACGCCGACCACGCCGGCGAGTTCCTGGCGGGCTGGCTGACCGAGTACAGCCTGTCGATCGACAACCTGTTCGTCTTCCTGCTGATCATGGCGCGCTTCTCGGTGCCCAGGCCGTACCAGCAGGAGATCCTGATGGTCGGGATCCTGCTCGCCCTGATCCTCCGCGGGATCTTCATCGTGCTCGGGGCGCAGCTGATCGAGCACTTCAGCTGGATCTTCTACCTCTTCGGCCTGTTCCTGCTGTACACGGCCGCCAACCAGGCCTTCACGAACCACGACGACGAGCTGGAGAACGAGAGCAGGCTCATCCGCTTCATGCGGAGCAGGATGAATGTCGCGCCGCACTTCGACGGCGCACGCGTGCGCACGGTCGTCGACGGCAAGAAGGTGTTCACACCCGCCCTGATCGTGTTCATCGCCCTCGGGTCCACCGACCTGCTGTTCGCGCTCGACTCGATCCCGGCGATCTTCGGCATCACCACGAACGCGTTCCTGGTGTTCGCCGCGAATGTGTTCGCGCTGATGGGCCTGCGGCAGCTGTACTTCCTGCTCGGCGATCTGGTGGAGAAGCTGGTGTACCTGAAGTACGGGATCGCGGCGATCCTCGCCTTCATCGGGGTGAAGCTGTTCCTGCACGCGCTGCACGAGAACGAGCTGCCGTTCCTCAACGGCGGCACGGGCTTCGCCTGGGCGCCCGAGATCCCGACGATCGTGTCGCTGGGGGTGATCGTGGCGGCGATGGCCGTCGCCGTCGCCGCCTCCCTGCTGAAGCTCCGAATGGATGCTCGCACCTCCGCCCGTTGACTCGCACCTCCGCCCGGCAGAGCTCCATTGATTAGGGTGACCCCATGCAGCGCCCGCCGAGTTCGCCGCCCGAGATCGAGGGCTACGTCGTCGACCGGCTGATCGGCTCAGGCGGATTCTCGGATGTCTTCCTCTACGAGCAGCAGCTGCCGCGCCGCAAGGTCGCCGTGAAGGTGCTGCTGACGCATGAACTGACCGCGGGCGCGCGGGCGGCGTTCACCAGCGAGGCCGATCTGATGGCCCGGCTGTCGACGCACCCGTACATCGTCACGATCTACCAGGCGGGGGTGGCGCGCGACGGGCGCCCGTACCTCGTGATGGAGTACTGCTCGCGGCCGAGCCTCGACGAGCGCTACAAGCGGCAGCCGCTCTCGGTGGTCGACGCGCTGCGCACCGGTATCCGGCTGGCGGGGGCGGTCGCGACCGCGCACGCCGCCGGCATCCTGCACCGCGACATCAAGCCGGCCAACGTGCTCACCAATGACTACGGCTGGCCGGCGCTGACCGACTTCGGCATCGCGAGCGACTTCGCGGATGGCGCCGACTCTGCGGGCGGACTGCACGCGGCGGACGCGGAGAGTCCGGACCCGGAGGCATCCATCGGGATGAGCGTCCCGTGGAGCCCGCCCGAGATGTTCGCCGATGTGCCGACCCCCGATGTGCGCAGCGACATCTTCTCGCTCGCCGCCACGATCCACACCGTGCTCGCCGGTCGCACGCCGTTCGAGGTGCCGGGCGGGCCGAACGGGACGCACGACGTGATCGCGCGCATCGAGCGCGGCCAGGTGACCCCGCTGCAGCGCGACGACGTGCCGCCGACCCTCTCGGCCGTGCTGGCCAAGGGGATGGCGCCGAGGCGCGAGAACCGCTACCCGACTGTGATCGAGTTCGCCCGCGGGCTGCAGCGCGTCGAGCTCGAGCTGGGCTACGCGCCGACCACCATCGAGCTGCCAATGGAGGATGAGCCGCCCGCCGCTCCCGTCGAGGGCGAGGAGACCCGGTTGCGCGCGGTGCCAGAGGTGCAGGCGCAGCCGCTCGCGCCGGCGCGCGGTACTGCGGCGGCGCCGGTGCGCGGGACCGCTGCCGTGCCGGAGCCGACTCCCGAGCCGTCCGCCGAGCCGTCCGCCGAGCCGAGGGGCACTGGGTCGCGCCGTCGCATCCTGATCGCCGTGCTCGCCGTGCTCGCGGTTCTGGCGCTCGCCGCTGTGGTGCTCGCGGTGGTGATCGGCGGTCGAGGATCGGCACCGGCGCCGACTCCGTCCGCCGAGTCGGGCGGTGGCCCGGCCGTCGTCGGCCCGAGCGTGCCGCAGGCGAGCAACGGCGCCGCCGTGCCGAGCGCCGATGGCCGCTCGGTGGTCTTCACCTGGAGCAACCCCCGACCTCAGAGCGGCGACGTCTACTACTGGGCGCGCGCCGAGACGCCGTCCGAGCGGCAGGCGGTGCAGCAGACCTCGGCGACGGTGACCGGGGTGGTGCCGGGGAGCAGGGTCTGCATCGATGTCGAGATCGGGCGCGCCGGCGCGACCGGGGATCCGCTCACGATCTGCACCGGCTGAGCGGACGATCCCCATCGCCGCCCGCAGGGCGGGCCCTCCACACGCATGGATTCGAGGGGCGGGGGGAAGAACTCTCATGTTAGTTTGAGTTCTCGATCGTTCGGCGACACCGGGGGGAGACCGCGTGACGCTTCTCTCCTCGATAGCGCGGCACCGCAAGGCGGTCGCGTCGGGAGCGGCGGTCGCCGTCGTGGCGGCCATTCCGATCGGCTTCGCGCTGGCGCACCAGGGCTTCCCAGAGGACGAGGTGCAGCTCGATGCCCACGACGTCTGGGTCACCAACGGCGCCGCACTGCTGGGCGGGCGGCTGAACCGCCAGATCGAGGAGCTCAACGGCGCGGTCAGCGGACAGGCTCACGATCTGAACGTCGTGCAGAACGGCGAGAGCGTCTTCCTCGTCGAGTCGGCCGAAGGCCGCATCTCGCGCGTCGACCCCGCCTATACGAACCTGGTCGAGCCCGCCACGATGGCCAGGGGCTCTTCGGTCGCGCTCGGGGGCACGACGCTGGCGATCGTCTCGCCCAGCGGTTCGCTCTGGGCCGTGAGCACCGCCAACGGCCTCGCCTTCGACCCCGCGAGCGCGCCGGTGGCCGATCTCGGCGCGGGTGGGCAGGCGGTGGTCACGCCGGCGGGAGTCGTGCTCGCCACCAGCGTCGCCCATCAGGAGCTGGTGCGGGTGGATGCTCCCGGCGCCCGCCCCGCGACGCATCCGCTGAGCGTCCCAGAAGACGGGCAGCTCGCGGCCGCCGGCGAACATGCGGTGCTGCTGGACCCGGCGAAACACAGCCTGATCCGTGACGACGGCTCCACGATCGGGCTGCCCGCATCCGTGGCCGACCATGCGAGACTGCAGCAGTCGGGGGCGGACGGCGACGAGGTCGCGATCGCGACCGGCTCCGGCGTGGTCGTGGTGGCGCTCGGCACCGGTGCGGCGCGCACGATCTCGGCCGATCTGGGCGCCCCGGTGACGAGCGCGTCGCAGATCTCGGCTCCCGTGGTGGTCGACCACTGCGTGCACGGCGCGTGGGCGGCGGCGCAGCGCTACCTGCTCGCCTGCGACGGCAGGGATCCGCGCACGGTCGACATCGAGCAGACGACGCAGGGCTCGACGATGGAGTTCCGGGTGAACCGCTCCGTGGTCGCGCTCAACGACCTCGACGGCGGCAACGTCTGGCTGCTCGACGAGGAGATGCGCCTCGTCCAGAACTGGCAGGAGGTCACGCCGCCGCAACAGGACGACACCGAGAACGGCGACCAGAAGGCGAGCACGCAGAGCTTCCAGGACACCCTCGCCGACCGCACCGATGCCGACCGCCCGCCGATCGCCCGCGACGACGGCTTCGGCGTGCGTCCGGGGCGCGCCACCATCCTGCCGGTGCTCGACAACGACACCGACCCGGACGGCGACGTGCTGACGATCCCGAAGTTCACGCCGATCCCCGAGAGCACGGGCACGGTCGACGTGATCGACCAGGGGCGCTCGCTCCAGTTCACCCCGGCTGCCGGCGCGTCCGCCGGGTCGTTCCGCTACACCGTCGAGGACGGGCGCGGCGGCGTGGCGGAGGCGCTCGTGACCGTGCGAGTGGTCCCCGACGCTCAGAACTCCGCGCCGGTGCCGCAGCGCACCACCGCGGTCAGCGTCGAGCTGGGCGGCTCGATCAGCGACAACGTTCTCGTCGACTGGCTCGACCCCGACGGCGACGAGCTGTACCTGGATGCGGCATCCGTCAGCAGCGCCGACCAGCTGCGCTTCACCCCCGACGGCTTCGTCACCTTCGTCAACACCTCGGGCCAGCCGGGGACGAAGGAGGTGGCCTTCACGGTCTCCGACGGGCGCTCCACCGCCACGGGCACCCTCGAGGTGAAGGTCGTGCCCGGCGGCTCGCTCGGCCCGATCGGCACGCCCGACTACGCACAAGGCTTCCGCGGCGAGACGATCCCGATCAGCCCGCTGGCCAACGATGTGAGCAACAACGGCCAGCCGCTGACCTTGCTGGGCGTGGACAAGCTGCCGACGGGCGCGAATGCGAACGCCGATCTGCAGACCGGCGCGGTGGCCTTCTCGTCCCCCACCCCCGGCAGCTACTACTTCCAGTACTCGCTCGCCGCCGGCGCCGCATCGAGCATCGGACTGGTGCGGGTGGACGTGCTGCCCGATCCGACGCAGCCCGGTCCGCCGATCGCCGTGAAGGACACCGCCTTGCTGCGGCCGGGCGAAGCGACGGCGGTGAAGGTGCTCGCGAACGACGTCTCCCCGAGCGGCGAGGTGCTCGCGGTGCAGTCGATCGACACCGAGGGAACCGACACAGCGGTCTCGGTCGAGGTGCTCGGCAACGCCGTCATCCGGGTCACCTCATCGGCGGCGCTCACCCGGCAGACCCAGTTCCGCTACACCGTCTCGGACGGCGGCCGCACGGCGACGGCCGGCGTGACGGTCGTGCCCGTTCCGCCGATCGTGAACCGGCAGCCGCCGGTCGCGCTGGACGACCGGGTGCGGGTGCGCGCGGGCGATGTGGTCAGCGCGGATGTGCTCGCCAACGACTTCCACCCCGACCATGCGCAGCTGATCCTCGACCCGGAGCTGGTGGATGTCAGCGGGCAAGGCGACGGCCTCGCCTTCGTGGGCGGCGGCAGGGTGCGCTATCAGGCCGGACCGGCGCCCGGCGAGGATTCCGTGATCTACCGCATCTCCGACCAGTTCGGCGAGAGCGCGACCGCACGGGTCACGTTCGTGGTGGTGGCGGCGGATGCCGAGAACGACCAGCCGCCGGCGCCCCTCCCGCAGACCGCGCGCGTCTTCGCAGGTTCCACGGTGCCGATCCGGGTGCCGCTGGATGGCATCGATCCCGACGGCGACTCGGTCACCGTCGTCGGTCTTGCGACGCCGCCGCGGCTCGGCGCGGTGCTCGACACGACAGCAGAGGGCTTCGCCTATACCGCGGATGGCGGTTCGGCGGGCACCGACGCCTTCAGCTACGTGGTCGAGGATTCCTACGGCGAGCAGGCCATCGGCACCATCCTGATCGGCGTCATCCCGCGCCCGCCGAGCGCCGCTGCGCCGAACGCGGTCGACGATTCGGTCGAGGTCCAGCCCGGCAAGACGGTGACGGTCGGGGTGCTGCTGAACGACTCCGACCCGGGCGGCTACCCGATCTCGCTGGACGAGAAGCTGCTCTCGGTGGACCCTGGCATCATCGCGACGGTCGAAGGCGGCAAGATCGTGGTGCGGGCCCCCGAGAGCGAAGGCAGCTTCGCGATCCGCTACCGGATCGGCAACGGGCACGGCGGTGTCGACGACGCATTCCTGAGCGTCAAGGCGAGCAGGGATGCCGCGCCGATCCACCCGACCGCGACCGACCACTACGTGGCGGTCGGCAGTGTCATCGGCAAGCCGACGGCCGTCGTTGCGCTCGACGGACTGATCGCCGATCCCGGCGGCCGCGACAGCGACCTCACGATCACGGTGGAGGGTCCGAACGCCGAGCGGGCGACGGTCCAGCAGGCGAAGCGCTCGATCACCGTGACACCGGGGGATCACCGGACGGCGATCGCCTACCGGGTCACCAGCTCGAGCACCGGCCTGAGCGCCACCGCGATCATCAGCGTGCCGCAGGCGGTCGGCGCGGACTACGCCCCGCCCCCGTACCTGCGCCGCGACCTCGCCCTGCCGCAGACGGTGCCGATGAACGCCGCGAAGAGCTGGAAGCTCGTCGACATCGTGACGGTGCCCTCGAAGAAGCCCGCCAGGCTGAGCGCCCCTGTCATCGTCACCGCGACGCACGGAACCGCATCGGCGAGCGGCGCCGAGGGGCTCGGCTTCACCCCGGCCGCCGGCTATCGCGGAACCGCATCGATCAGCTTCGATGTGACGGACGGCAGCGGGCACGCGCTGCTCACCATGACGCTCGTCGTCGGGGATCCGGACTTCACCGATGTCGCGCCGCAGTTCGTCACCCAGAACGTCACGGTCGAGGCGGGGGAGGATGCCAGGAAGGTGGATCTCCGGGCATCCACCACCGACCCGAACCCGTCGCTGATCAGCCGGTTCCGCTACGAGTCGCTCAGCGGGGCCACCCGGGACATCCAGGCCGGGATCAGCGGCGGCACGCTCAGCGTCTCGTCGCCGACGGGCGTGCAGCCGGGAGCCCGGGCCGCCCTGAAGTTCGTGATCCGCTTCCAGGACTTCGAGGTGCCGGGAGTGGTGAACGTCACCGTGGTCTCGTCGACCCGCCCGCTCGCGCAGGCCGTCGCCGACACCGCGAAAGGGCAGCGCGGCGTCGCCGGCACGGTCGACGTGCTCGCCAACGACGGCAACCCCTTCGCCGACAGGGACGAGCCGCTCACCGTGGTCGACGCCTCCATCGAGAATGCGGCGGAGTCGAGCGCGACGATGTCGTTCACGAAGAGGGGCGATGTCACCATCCATCCCGGGGCCTCGTTCATCGGCGTGGTGAGCGTGGTCTACACCGTGCAGGATGCCACGGGCGACCCCAGGCGCCAGGTGCAGGGCCGCCTGCAGTACACGGTGCGCGATGTGCCGGGCAAGCCGGTCGCACCGACCTTCGTGGAGGGCGACGGCCAGGTCGCCGTGCAATGGGAGGCGCCGGCCACCAACGGCGAGCCGATCAGCTC
>WOYR01000239.1:0-1881 GCA_011620705.1 Microbacteriaceae bacterium
GCCGAGACGTCATCGGTGATCCGTGGATCCTTCATGCTCACGACTCTGCCACGAAAGGAGACAGGATGCGGCCCGGTGCGCCGGTAGCATGGGGCGGGCCATGATCCAGACACTCGACCTCCGCGGACGACGACCCGGCCGCGCCGAGTTGATGACGCTGATCCCGCGCGCACAGCTGGATATCGCGGTGGCGAGCGAAAGCGCCGCGCGGCTGATCGCCGAGGTGAGGGCAGACGGCGAGCAGGCGCTCCGAGCGCAGGCCGAGCGGTTCGATGGTGTGCGTCCAGCCGCGATCCGCATCGATCCTTCCGACATCGCGGCCGCGGTCCTCGCCCTCGACCCTGCCGTCCGTTCCGCGATCGAGGAGTCGATCCGCCGGGTGCGGCTGGCCAGCGGGGCCCAGGTGCCGCCACCCGCGGTGACCGCCATGGGGCCGGGCGCCGAGGTGGTGCAGCGCTGGGAGCCGATCGAGCGGGTCGGTCTGTACGTGCCGGGAGGCAAGGCCGTCTACCCATCGAGCGTGATCATGAACGTGGTGCCGGCGCAGGTCGCCGGGGTCGGCTCGGTGGTGCTGGCCTCACCGGCTCAGGCCGCGTTCGGCGGGGGAGTGCACCCGACGATCCTGGGGGCCGCGGGCATCCTGGGCGTCGAGGAGATCTACGCGATGGGCGGCGCCGGCGCGATCGGCGCCTTCGCCTACGGGGTGCCGAGCCTCGCGCTCGACCCCGTGGACCTCATCACCGGCCCCGGCAACGTCTACGTCGCCGCTGCCAAGCGCCTGGTGCGCGGGGTGGTCGGCATCGACGCGGAAGCCGGACCCACCGAGATCCTCATCATCGCCGACGCAACCGCGCAGCCGGGCCTGGTCGCCGCCGACCTGGTGAGCCAGGCGGAGCACGACGAGCTGGCCGCCGCTGTGCTCGTGACGGATTCGCCCGGGCTGGTGGATGCGGTCCTGCCCGAGCTCGCGGGGGTCGCCACGACCACTTCGGCCTCGGCGAGGGTCACCGCGGCCCTGGAGGCCCGCCAGTCGGCGATCGTGATCGTGGATGACATCCCGGCCGCCGCGGCGTTGAGCAACGCCTACGGCCCTGAGCACCTCGAGCTGCAGACCGCGGACCCCGCCGCCACCCTGGAGCTGATCACCAATGCTGGCGCGATCTTCCTCGGCCCGGACGCCCCGGTCAGCTTGGGCGACTACCTCGCCGGCTCGAACCATGTGCTGCCCACCGGTGGCCAGTCGCGCTTCTCGTCCGGGTTGGGAGCGATGACCTTCCTGAGGTCGCAGCAGGTGATCCGGTACGACCACCGGGGGATCGCGGGGGTGCGCGCCGGCATCCGGGCATTCAGCGACGCGGAGCAGCTCCCCGCGCACGGGGACGCGGCGGATGCGCGGTTCGTGGACTGAGCACGCGGCCTCCCTGTGCACGGGGCGGCCACCCTCTATCCTGATCGCACCATGTTCTGCCCTTTCTGCCGCTACCCCGACTCGCGGGTGATCGATTCGCGCACGAGTGACGACGGCCTGGCCATCCGCCGCCGCAGGCAGTGCCCGCAGTGCGGCCGCCGGTTCAGCACGACCGAGACGGCGAGCCTCAGCGTGATCAAGCGCAGCGGCATCATCGAGCCGTTCAGCCGGGAGAAGATCGTCGCGGGTGTTCGCAAAGCGTGCCAGGGCCGTCCGGTGAGCGACGCCGATCTGGCCTTGCTGGCGCAGCGGGTGGAGGAGGCGATCCGCGCCACCGGCGTCTCGCAGATCGATGCCAACGACATCGGGCTGGCGATCCTGTCGCCGCTGCGCGAACTCGATGAGGTGGCATACCTGCGCTTCGCCAGCGTCTACCAGGGCTTCGACTCGCTGGACGACTTCGAGACGGCGAT
>WOYR01000239.1:1981-9486 GCA_011620705.1 Microbacteriaceae bacterium
GCAGCCGTCGAGTCGGCGGATGCCGGCGACTCCTAGGCAATAGCCTGGCAGCGGTATGTACCGCCTCCTCTTCCGCTTCGTCCTGTCGCGCCTCGATCCCGAGTTCGCCCACCACCTGGCATTCCTGGCGATCCGGATGCTGCCCGCCATCGGCCTCGGAGCCCTGGTCCGCCGCGCCACCCGGCCCGATCCGCGGCTCGCCGTCCACGCCCTGGGGGTGGACTTCCCCTCGCCGTTCGGCGTCGCGGCGGGATTCGACAAGGACGCCCGCGGCATCCGGGGCCTTGGCCAGCTCGGCTTCGGCCATGTCGAGGTCGGCACGATCACGGCCCGCGCACAGCCCGGCAACCCGAGGCCTCGGCTGTTCCGCTTGATCCCGGATCGCGCGGTCATCAACCGGATGGGCTTCAACAACCAGGGGGCGGCGGCGGCGGTGCGGCGATTGGAGCGCGAGGCGCGCCGCGGCATCCGCCCGATCATCGGGGTCAATATCGGCAAGAGCCGTGTCGTCGAGGTGGAGGACGCGATCTCCGACTACCTGGAGAGCACCCGGCTGCTGGCCCCGCATGCGGATTACCTCGTGGTCAATGTGAGCTCGCCGAACACACCGGGCCTGCGCGGCCTCCAGGAGCTCGACAAGCTCGCGCCGCTGTTGGAGGCGGTTCGCGCCGAGGCCGGGGGCGCGCCGGTGCTGGTCAAGATCGCGCCGGATCTGAGCGACGGTGCGGCGCTGCGGATCGCGGCGCTGGTGGTGCGGCTCCAGCTGGCGGGAATCGTCGCGACGAACACGACGCTGAGCCGGGAGGGGCTGGTCTCCGATCCCGGCGTCGTCGAGGCGGCAGGAGCCGGCGGGCTCTCCGGTCCGCCGCTCGCCGCGCGCTCGCTCGAGCTCCTGCGCCTGCTGCGGGGCGCCGTGCCGGCCGAGCTGTGCATTATCTCGGTGGGCGGCGTCGAGACCGCGGCCGAGGTCCGCGCGCGCCTCGACGCCGGTGCCACCCTGGTGCAGGGCTACACGGCGTTCGTCTACCGCGGGCCGCTCTGGGCCCGTCGGATCAACCGCGGGCTCATCGCGCGGAATCCGGTCGGGAGGAGCCCCGCATAGCGTCGGCCGTCTGCTGCTCGCTTTCTCGTTCGGAGCGCAGCCGGCGCGCGAGCTTGTCGCCCTCGATGTCGAGGTCGGGAAGGATCCGGTCGAGCCAGCGCGGCAGCCGCCATGCGGTATCGCCGAAGATCGCCATGACCGCCGGCACCAGCGTGATCCTGACGACGAATGCGTCGAGCAGGACCCCGATCGCGAGGGCGAAGCCGACCTGTTTGATCATGGGGTCCGAGTTGAACGCGAAGCCGGCGAAAACGCTGGTCATGATGATCGCGGCGGCCACCACGACGCGGCTGGCGATCGTGAAGCCGTAGACGACGGACTCGCGGCCGTGATGGCCGTGCACATGCGCCTCCTTCATGGAGGAGACCAGGAAGACCTCGTAGTCCATCGCGAGGCCGTAGAGCACGCCGGTGATGATGATCGGCAGCAGGCTGAGCACCGGCGCGGTGGCGTCCATGCCGAGCAGGCCTTGAAGCCATCCCCACTGGAACACCGCCGTGGTCGCGCCGAAAGTGGCCAGCACGCTCAGCAGGAAGCCGACGGTCGCCTTGATCGGGACGATGATCGAGCGGAACACCAGCAGCAGCACGATGAGCGACAGGCCGATCACGACCACGATGTAGAGAGGCAGCACCGAACTGAGCCGCTCGGAGACGTCGATGGCCAGTGCCGCGAAGCCGGTGACGCCGACGTCGACGTTCCAGCGATCGGCGTAGCCAGGGGAGTGGTCACGGATCGCTCGGACCACCGATGCGGTCGCCGGATCGTTCGGTCCGCTGTCGGGGATGACCGTGAAGACGGCGGTGCTGCCGGTACCGTCGGTTCCGCCGATGCTCACCGCGCGGACGCCATGCAGGCGCCCCAGATCCTGGTCGAGGCCCACCAGTTCGTCCGGCGCGATCTTGTGACCCTGCGGATCGGTGGCGACGACGACGAGCGGGCCGTTGTAGCCGGCCCCGAAGCCGGCGGCAACCGTGTCGTAGCTCTGGCGCTGGGGCGTGTCGGCGTTGTAGGAGGCGCCGGAGGGCAGGCCGAGGCTCATGCCGAGGGCGGGCAGCGCGATCAGCCCGGTGATCACGATCGCCGCCCCGGCGGCGAGGTAGCGGTGCCGGGTCACGGCACCGGCCCACGCGGAGGCGATCCGGTGCGCCGAGCCGCTGTCCTGGGCGCCGCCGGCGGTCAGCCGGGCCCGCGGTGAGCAGATCCGCTCCCCGACCACGCCGAGAAGCGCCGGCAGCAGCGTCAGCGCGCAGAGCACCGCGAGGGCGACGGTCGCGGCGGCCGCGATGGCCATGGTGGTCAGCAACTGCACCCCGACCACCGTCAGCGCGAGCAGCGCGATCATCACCGTTGTGCCGGCGAAGAGCACTGCGGACCCGGAGGTGCCGATCGCCCGTGCCGTCGCATCGCGCGCGGGCAGGCGCTGGTCGAGGATGAAGCGGCGCTGGCGGTTCACGATGAACAGGGCGTAGTCGATCCCGACTGCGAGGCCGAGCATGACCGCGAGCATCGCCGTGAGGGAGTGCATCGGGATCACCGTCGAGAGCGCGAAGGCCCCGCCGACGCCGACGGCCACACCGGCGAGCGCGGTGATCAGGGGGAGGCCCGCCGCCACGACGGAGCCGAGCGTGATGAGCAGCACCAGGGCGGCGAGCAGCAGTCCGATCACCTCGCCGATCCCGAACAGCTCCGGCACCTGCAGCATCGTCTGGGAGGGGAGCACGGCGATGTCCCGCTGCCCGACCGCCTTCTGGGCGGTCGCGATGGTGGCATGGACGGTTCCATCCGGCAGCTCGAAGGTCTGCTTGTCGAACTGGAACTGGAACAGGGCGACCGTGTGGTCGGGTGAGATGACCACACCGGGCACCGGCTGCCCGTCGACGGCGAGCGGGATCGGCGCATCCGCCGCGGCCGGTGCGCCGGCGTGGGCCTGGGCGATCGCCCCCGCGGCCTGCAGCAGCGCGCTGTCCTGCCCTTTCGCGAGTTCCGCGGCCATCACCTTGCGCGCGTCCACGACATGCGCCGACGAGTAGATGCCGTCGACGGCCTTCTCGAGCGCTCGGAGGTTCGCGCCGTCGTCGATCCGCCGGCCATCGGGTGCGGCGAAGGCGATGATCCCCTGGCCGCCCGAGGCGTCCGGCAGCTTCTGGGACAGTTCGTCGATGACGGCCTGGGCCGGAGTGCCGTCGATGCGGATCTCGTTGCTCAGCCGCACGGGGTTCGCCAGCAGGAATCCGATGATCGTCGCGATCACCAGCAGCCAGGCCCCGATGAAGTACCAGGGTCGCTCGTATGCGGTCTTGCCGATGCGGTACAGCAGGGTGGACATCCCGGACTCGCTTCCTGCCGCCGGCCCGAGGAAGTCGGGACGAGGCGGCGCCTCATCACGTCAATCGATCGTCGGCCATCGATACGGTAGTAAGCTATCAATTACTGGCGCGAGGTCAAATCGGTCGCGCGCACGGGAGAGGGATCGTGGCCACAGGACTGCGCTCCGATGCGCGAGCGAGCATCGTGAGGATCCTCGATGCGGCTCGGCGGGTGTTCGCCGCCGGAGACGGGACCGGCACGCTGGACCGGATCGCGCAGGAGGCGGGGGTCGGCATCGCAACTCTGTACCGGCACTTCCCCAACCGCCAGTTGTTGGCGCGCGCCGTCTACGACCGGATCTTCGCCTCGGAGGTCGAGCCGCTCCTCGCCGAGTTCGGGCGGAGCGACGCACCCCGCTCCGTGCTGCTGGACGTCGCCGAACGCCTGGCCGACATCGCCGACCGCGAGCGCGGCCTGGTCGCCGCACTCGGGAACCTGCCCAAGGTCACCCGGGAGTTCCTCGACCGCCACGGCGACACCTTCGCGCCGGTGCTCGTGCGCGGCCAGGCGGCGGGCAATCTCCGTCCGGACATGGTCGCAGCGGACATCCCCAACATCCTGGCGATGGCGGTGGCCGGGCTGGGAGCGCTCGTCAACGACGGCGCAACCCGGCGCCGCTACCTGAGCCTGATGCTCGACGCCCTCAACCCGGCGCAGGCGGCCGCGCTGCCCGAAGCAGGGCGGGCATGATCGCGGCCCTCGGAGCGCGCATCCCGGCTACAGCAGCACCCTCACCTTGCGCCGGTGCATCCACCATGCCAGGAGCGACGTCGCGGTGAGGAGCACCGCCAGTTGCAGCCCCGCCAGCCAGATGGGCGCATCCGCATACCACCATCCCGCCCGGGGGAGCACCAGGAGTCCCAGGATCAGCAGGTGGACCAGGTAGAGGACGAGCGCGTTCTCGCCCCACCAGCAGAGGAATCCCGCGCTCTTGGTGACGATTCGGGAGACGAGCTCGGTGAGGAGGTAGGCCACGGCGCTGATCGCCAGCGCGATCAGGACATAGCTGAGCGACACGCGATTCTTGCTCACCGGTACGAGCAGCGCCGAGAGCACTGCCGCGACCGCTAGGACGGCGCAGCAGATCAGATAAGGGCCGAGCCCCTTGCGCCACACATCCGCCACCGCAGTGGACAGGATCAGCAGTGCGCCCCATGAGATCGCACCGAGGAAGCCGCCCTGGGCCGAGTGGAGCACGGAGGAGAGCGCCCACTCGTCAAGGAGGTACTGGTAGCCGAACAGGATCAGCAAGCCGATGGCGAAGCGCGCCGACATCGGAAGCCGGATGACCGCCAGGCAGATCAGGCCGGCCAGCCCGATCGCCTGCAGCACGCCCCAGCCGGCCGGCGAACCGGCGACGGCGGTCCCACCTGCCGCGAGGATGGCTCCTATCCCGATGAGCGCCAGATAGCGCAGGAAGAAATGCCGGTAGGCGCTCGGCATGTTCTGCTGCGCCCGCCGCGCGAAGGAGGGGCCGTAGTTCAAGCCGATGGCGAAGATGAAGCACGGCGCGACGGCGTCCGCGATGGTGAAACCGATGTCAGGGGCGTGCTTGAGAAAGCTCGGGACGAGATGCACGCCGCCGAGGTAGTCGCCGGCGACCATCAGGATGACCAGCGCCCCCCGGAGCCGGTCGATGGCGAGATTCCGCTCCTGCACCGGGGCATCCCGCACCGAGGATGTTGTCTCCCCGGGCACGGCTCGCATGCCGTCAACCGTAGCGGTGGCGGGCGGCTACTTCGGGTACTGGCTCACTTCGGGTACTGGCCGCGCTTGACCTGCGGCTTCGGCATCCGCATCGGCCGCAGCTGGATCGCCCGCATGAAGGAGTACCAGCGCAGCCCGCGTTCGAGCTTGTCCTTGCCGTACTTGTCGGCGAGCTGCGATGTGAGCTTCTGACCCATCCAGATCCCGTCGGCCACCACCACCAGCAGGACGCCCCAGACGGCGATCAGCGCGACGCTGGAGAAATTGGCGGGAAGGAAGTAGGTCAGGATCACGAGCACCAGGATGGGCAGCAGGATCTCGCCGACGCTGAACCGCGCGTCGACGAAGTCGCGGGCGAAGCGCTTCTGCGGCCCCTTGTCCCTGGCGGGGAGGTACTTGTCCTCGCCGCGCGCCATGCCGATGCGGGCACGTTCGCGCTGGCTCGCCTGCTGCTCGCGGGACTGGCGGGGGCCGCCTCGGCGGTTGCTGGGCACCAGCGGCTGCCTGCGAGCCGCCTCCTGCTCCTTGCGCGTCGGCGTGGCCCGGCCCTTCGTGACGGGGACCTCGATCGGCTGCGCGGCGCCGACCGCTGCGTCATCCTGCTCGGTCTTGGGGGTCTTGGCCACGGTGCAGTCCTCGTCTCGTGTGGTGTTTAGATTACCCGCATGGCTTCGCACCACGCTCCGGCATCAGAATCGACGGCTACGCCGCACGCGAACGAGCTCGCAGAGGCGGTACGGGCGGGGCTGCCTGCCGCGATCGCCGAGCTGTCGACGTTGGTGCGCATTCCCTCGGTCTCCTGGGATGGATTCGATCCCGCCCAGGTGCGCGCCAGCGCCGAGAAGGCGGCCCAGTACGCGCGCGAGGCGGGCGTTTTCGACGAGGTCGAGATCATTCAGCTGCCGATCGGCGCGGATGCGGAGTCGGGCGCGGGCAGGCTCGGCCTCCCGGCCGTGCTCGCCCGCCGCGCCGCCAGGAACGGCCGCCCGACCGTGCTGCTCTACGCCCACCACGATGTGCAGCCGGAGGGCGACGAGCGGCAGTGGGACTCGAAGCCCTTCGAACCGACCCTCCGCGGCGACCGCCTCTACGGCCGGGGGACCGCGGATGACAAGGCGGGCGTCACGACCCACATCGCGGCGATCCGCGCGCTCGACTCCGTCATCGACGGCGACCCAGAGCTCGGCATCGTGCTCTTCGTGGAGGGGGAGGAGGAGTTCGGCTCCCGCTCCCTGCCCGGCATCCTCGAGAAGTACCACGAGCAGCTGGCGCCAGACGTGATCGTCGTCGCCGACTCCGGCAACTGGGATCTCGAGACCCCGGCTCTCACGATCGGATTGCGCGGCGCGGTCGCCTTCAACCTCCGGATCAGCACCCTCGACCATGCATCGCACTCCGGTCAGTTCGGCGGCCAGGTGCCCGACGCCATGCTGGTCGCCATCCGGCTGCTGTCGACCCTGTGGCACGCCGACGGCTCGGTCGCCGTTCACGGGCTGCGCTCCCACGAAGCCGAGACCCCGGACTACGACGAAGCCAGGCTGCGCGACGAGACCGGGCTGCTCGAGGGCGTCAGCCCGATCGGGAGCGGCGACATCCTGTCCCGGGCCTGGTATCAGCCGTCGATCACGGTGACCGGGATCGACGCCCCCACTGTCCAGAACGCCTCGAACACCCTGGTGCCGAGCGTCCGGGTGCGGATCAGCGCCCGGGTCGCGCCGGGCCAGGACGCCCGGCAGTACTTCGAGAGGCTCGAGGCCCACCTGCTCGAGCACGTTCCCTTCGGCGCCCAGCTGTCCATCGAGGACCTCGACCTCGGCCAGCCCTTCCTCGTCAGCACCGACGGCTGGGCGGCCGAGGATGCGCTGGCGACGATGCAGGAGGCCTGGGGCGTCGAGCCGGTGCAGATGGGCTCGGGCGGATCCATCCCGTTCATCGCCGACCTGGTCGCACGGTACCCGGAGGCGCAGATCCTCATCACCGGTGTGGAGGACCCGGACACCAGGGCGCACAGCCCGAACGAGTCGCTGCACCTGCCGACCCTGCAGCGCGCCATCCTGTCGGAAGCCCTGCTGCTGGCCCGGCTGAACTCGCGCGAACTCTAGCCCGCGCAGAAGACGGGCAGCGTCGTACACTGGATGGCATGTCCGACACCATGATCGCCAGTCCCCGCACGGCCGAGCCCACGCACGGCGTGACCCTCTCCGATGTTGCCGCCGACAAGGTGCGCAGCCTGCTCGAGCAGGAGGGCCGTGACGACCTGCGTCTGCGCGTCGCGGTGCAGCCGGGCGGATGCTCCGGCCTCATCTACCAGCTCTATTTCGATGAG
>WOYR01000248.1 GCA_011620705.1 Microbacteriaceae bacterium
TTGTCGATGCCGGTGCCGCGTTCCTCGCAGATGCGGAATCGGCGCATCAGCGAGGCCAGGGCCTCGTTGCGGGACTTCGGCGGGGTATCCACAAAGCGCTGTGTGTCGACCAACGGTTCACCGGGGTTGGTGATCTCGATCCGGTCCTCGAAAATCTCCACTGTCGGCCCCGCGCCGGTCACGAAGAAGTCCTGGTGGATCAGCGCGTTTGCCACCAGCTCGCGGACGGCCAGCTCCGGGAACATCGGCACCTTGCGACGAAGGGCCTGGCCGATGACTTCGTTCGACGGCAACAGGTTGTTGATGGTGCCGATCAGCCCTTCGAACCCGCTCGCGTAGCCCTTGCCGCCCACCTGCTCCTTCAGCGTCTCGACCCGGCTCTTGCCCCGGTACTGGATAACGCGGGCTGCCTTGCGGCGCAGGCCCGGGAAATCCTCCAGCCGCTTCGCAAACAACACGCCGCCGAGATTGGTGATGCGCCATCCGCCGGCCTCGCAAGTCTCGATCAGGCCGTCGTCCGCCAGTGCCTCGATGATGCCGTCCCGATTCGCCGGCAGGGTTCGTTCGAGCAGGTCGAAGTAGGCCGGGTAGTCCAGCAAGCGCAGAACCTCATCCGCCCGCACCCCATCCAGCGCCGTGCCGCGCTCGAACGGCGTCTGGTCGAACACCCGCCACAACTCACGCTCCCGATCCGGTGCTTCCTTCAGAGGCTTCTTGACCGAACCGATACGGATGAATTCGTCGTTCTGGAACCGCACCGGGTGACGGAAGGCTGCACCCACTTCCAGTAGCACCACCGGCTGCCCGTCCTGCGTGAACTCATGGAAGCGAAAGTGAATCTTCGGCGTGAGCAAGCGCAGCAGCCAGCTTTCCAGCGGCTCGTTGCCCTTCTTGCTCGTCAAGGGTGAAAAGCGTGTGCCCACGACGCGATGTGTTTCGTTCTCGATGCCCCACACCAGATAGGCAAACGCCTTGCCGTTGTATGCGGCGGAATTGGCCAATGCCGACAGGTACTCGCCAATCTCCTGCGGGTCCGCATTGTTGCCCTTGAACTCCAACCACTCGGTCTCGCGCGGCAGCTTGCACAGCTCCCGAACCAGCCCGGCAAGATAATCCGGTGTTCGGTCGCTGGTCACGCGGCGGCCTCCTCGTCGGCGGTCTCGGCCTCGTCGCCCAGGTCGGCGGCGTCCTCCACCGAGTCGAGCGGCGCTTCATCGGGCAGCCGCGCCGCCGCCTCGCGCACGTCCAGCTTGCCGGTCACCACGTCGGCGACCAGGCGGGTGCGGTATTCGCGGAGGAGTTCGATTTCTCGTTCGAGGCGGGAGATCGCAGTGTTGAAGGCGGAGCATTGGGAATTCAAGAAGTCGACGATCACTTTCTGCTCGTCGAGAGTCGTTGGGACGGGCACCTCGATGTCTTTCATGCGCCCAAGGCCGAGATCTTGGTTCGTTGCCCCCCGTGTAAACAGCTGTGCCTGTTCGTAGCAGCGTGGGGAGTTGAGACAGTACGCGAGGAACTCCGGGACTATCCGGTCGCGTTTGAGCTTAAGGACGGCAATGTGAACCCAAACTTGAAACGGGAACGTAAGGTCGACGGCTCGTGCGACGCCGGTAGTGCCACCTTTAGTGTAAAGGACGTCGCCGACCTCGGGGCGAACACGCCTTGAAAACTCGATGTAGTCGGTTTCGCTTATGTACTTGGCATCGCTAAGAATCCAGCGGTCTGCTCGCACATTACGCGCGGATAGGAATGGGACACCAACATCTCGATACTGCGGTGAAAAGTGAGGTCCATCGACTGCCGAAGTGATTACTCGGCGGAGCGTGAGCGCTTCCCAGCCGGTTGGTAGTTCTGGGAACCACCGGCTCTCGGAGGATTCGAGTGGGATAGAGGGGTCGAGGCCACGGGTGACGGCGCGGTGGATGATGACCTGCTTCTGCTCGCCCAGCAGCGCGATCACCTTCCGCTTCGCCCGGATCGCCCGCTCCAGCCGCCCATTCGCCCAGTCCAGAAACCGCACAATCGCCGCCTGCTCGTCGGGCGGGGGCTTTGCCGTGTAGATCATCTTGAAGTGCTCTGGTCGGAGACTCCACATGTCTGACGTGATGCCGTAAGACCAACGCTCCGCTTCCTTCGCAAACTGTGGCGTGCGGTAGAGATGGTGGAAGTAGCTCGGCAAGTCATCCGCGTTGCGCAGACGCATCACGACGTATGCGGGGCTGATGATTCCGCGCAGCGCCGAAGCCCCGATCGCACCCTGCCACGCGCGCATCTTGTTGTAGGCAATGTCGCGCGGCTGAACGAGCTTGTAGGCGGACTTGTCGAGATTCGAGCTGTCCTTCTTCGAGCTGCCTTCGAGCAAGGTCTTCTGCTTGACGATTCCTCTTGTAATCGTGACTGACAGCATCTCTTCATCCGGGTGATCGCGATCCTTCACCTCAGCAAAGAGAGCGCGGTTTGGCAGGACCTTCCAGTGCCCGGGCACTTGGCCGAGCCACGTTACGCCGGAATCCTTCATCGCCGGGTATTGCTTGAGGTTGTCGATCATGGCGCGAGATCCAGTGGTAGAGACTTCGACGGCACAGACTTCGATGGCTGCCCACGAATGATGTCGCTGTTGGGCGTTAGCCCCCACTTCGGCGGATACCACTGGGGAATCGGCAATGGGCACGGCGTAAACTTCTGCTTGATGCGCGTTCGCCCGGACTCCCCTTCGACGTCGGGATGCGCGACGCGCGCGTACTTGCTGACCTCGCAGAACACGTTCTGGCAGTCGATGAGCTGAAGGCTGCGGCCCCAGAGGCTCTGGAACCTCATGCCCAACCGGTCGAACTCGTCGCCCGCACGCTCGGCCATGACCCGAATGATGTCGGCCTCCGTCAGGCCCGCTGTGTCGCTGAAGCACTTGCAAATGCCGTCGCGCGCTCCAGGACCAGCCACGACGAACTCCATCTCGGAGAAGTCGGTGAGCTCGCTGTAGTTGAGGTCGATCGCGAACTGGAACGCGAGGAAGTCACCGAGCGACGGGTAGCCACGCAGCAACTCGAAGACGGCGCGGAGCGAGGCCGCCTTCGCGAACTTCTTTGGCGCCCCGTCGGCCATCATGTGCTCGACAAGCCGGAGGTGGTTGCGGTGTTTGCGCGGGCTCCCGAACGCGGGCGACGGCATGATGTACGCGGCCGAGTAGACGCGCGCACCATCGTCGAGAAGTCGATCCAGCACCTTCGCGTACCCGTCGAACGAGAACTCTCGCCAGCTCAGCGCGCCGAGCGTCGTGCGTAGAGCCTCCCACGTCTCGATCTTGTTGAAGAGCTTGAACAGGATCGTGCGAAAGAAGACCTCCTCGGCCTTCTGCGACCCTTCGTAGATCACGTGACGGATCAGGTACTGGCTCACCCGGTCCGAGGCACGGTACGTGTTCGTGAAGCGATGCACGCTGAGGATCGAGTCCTCGGTCCACGGCGGCGAGCTCCCCTGCACGCGGCGCATGAACATCTCCTGCCGCTCCGAAGCGAAACGCCAGTACGTGTCGAAGACGGGCGTCGTCTTGAGCACTCGTCCGCCCGGTAGTCGGATCTCGTAGGCGGCTCGCATGCTCAGTCCACCCACTTGGCACCCGTGCGGTTGTTGCCAAACGACGCTCGGGAGTTGTCGGGCTGCTTCGTGCTCTTCCGCAGGTAGGCGTCGTGAATCCAGCCCTGAACCGTCGTGGCATCCTCCAGCCAGTTATGGATGCTCGCGAACCCACACGTGATGTTGTCGTGGAGCCGAGGCGGGATCGTCCTGAAGTTGTATTTGGACTTGTCGGCGCGCTGGTACGTCGGCAGCAGGATGCCGAGGAGGCCGGAACGCGGGCTGTACTCCGTCTGTCGGATCGACGAACCGATCTCCCAGTCGACGTGCTTCCGCTGCCAGGTCTGTGCACCAATGAGTACGACGGTCACTGAAGTGTCGCGGAGGTACTCATCGCGGATCTTCTGTCGGATGCTGTCGGTCGGGAGATTAGGGTCAATGTCGCCGACCTTCACTGAGCCGGGCACGATCGCGCCGAACGCGTTCCCGAATCGCAGCTCGAAGATATTCTTGTAGTTTTCGTCTAGCGCGTGATGGTAGCTGACGAAGACTTTGTGTCTTTTGCTCATGTAATTCCTCGCAAAGTTGTGGACATCACCTGCTTCGCGCACTCGTCGCTCACGGCGTGCGGGGCGTAGGCAAGTCGGCGCTCGACAAGGTCGAGTGTGACGAGGCCACCGCCGCCATCGCGCAACGCGCGGAAGACGCGGTAACCGTCGAGGATGGCCGTCTCCCACTGCCACAGGGGCACGGCCTCGACCTCAAAGCCCTCGACGAACTCCTTGACCGTCTTCAGCAGGTCGAAGTCGACATGATCGAGTCCCTCGAAGAACTTGAGCTGCTTGGCACGGCTGAAGACGATCGCGGAGACCGCCTCTTCGATGATGCCGGCGCGCGCGCCGTCCTGCGCCTCGTCGATCTTGGAGTTGCTCTTGCGCTTGGTCCGCATGAGCGCACGTACGACCGGTGACCAGCCGAGATGCACCGCGTAGGCGAAGTGGAAGATGTCGTGGAAGCGGTAGCCATCCGGGTCCTCGATGTTGTCCGTGAGCCGGTCGCCAAAGTTGATGTCGTTGCATCGCAGAATGACGGCTCTATGTGAGCTGCGAGCGCGCTCAAGGAACTCAACGTGGAGCCGCCGAGGGAGCTGCTCTTCCACCGGGAACTCGTCGTCAAAGAGCGGCGCGTATCGTTTTTCATCGGGCCAGCGGCTTCTGGTTTTCACCGTGTTGCGCTCGGCGGCATCGCGCAAGCTGACGTTGGCGTCGTTACTGATCACCGTCAGCAGCGCCCACGTGCGACGGAGACGGGTCGTGATGTCGGCGTGGTTCGACGCGCTGATGGCGGCGAGGACCTCCCCCACGGAGGCACCGAAGTCGAGGTGCGCCGTGAGCTGGGGCCCATCAGCCGCCGGGAGCACGATCTTGTCGGGCACCAGAAGCTCGCCGATCACGTCAGGAGCGACGACTGCAGCCAGGCGCACGAAGTACCAGAGGAAGTCGCCGACCTCTTCGACCATCCTCTCGCGGTAGACCGGATAAGCCTCACGTTCCCGGCGCGCCTTTTTCAGTTCGGCGATCACGCTTCCGGCTTCGCCGGCCAGACCCGCAGCGAGCAGCGACGCGTGGTCCGGTTTTTCCGTGAATCTGTCGGTCTTCGCCGCCGTTGCCGCGAACTCCTGAAGCCAGCGAGCCTCGGTTCCCCGAGTCATCGGGCGCTCCCTCGAGCGGGCTTCTTCGCTCGTTGCTGCAGGCTCTTAGGGGCGGCCAGCGACGTACGCTGATGCTTGGCGAACTCCAAGGGTTCGCCCTGAACGCCCCACTTACCTTCTTCTTCGAGCCAGGCCACGAACGCAGCGGCCAACTCGTTTTCGAAAACGCGGTGGCCCCTGCCAGCGCAGATGTCGTCCTTCTCTTTGCCGAACGCCCTAAATTTCTTCGGAATCGTCGGCGCGGACCTCCCCCAGTAGACGAACTTGCTCGCGACGAGCAGGCGATCGACGCCCGTGTCCCACGCGAGGTTGTCCTTGTCGAGGCGGCCCTTCTCCTTGCTGTGATGAGAATCGGCCTGAACCCAGCGCTTGCCGACGCGGTGATAGATGTTGTCCCCGTAGAGGACTTGCAGGCTCCCGGTCAGGTTGGGCCGCTTCTGGATGAAGCGTGAGTCGTTCCAGTACGCGTCGAAGTCGAGGACCTCGCTCACCTGCATCGCGTAGATCAGACGGCCCGAGTACCCGTAAGCGACCTTTGCGCCGGTGCCGACGACCCAATCTCCAACGGACGCGTGCTTTCGAATCTTCGGCTTGCACGTGGCCAACGTGCAGAACCCGAAGAACGGGTTCGGGGCGAATCCGAAGTCGCGCGCGACGACGTGGGAGTAGAGCTTCATCCGCAGCTATACCTCTTGACGGTCCAGTCCCCCGAGGTGCGCGGGCTCCCAGTGGCGGGGTCGTCCCATCCGGTGATGTTGCCGTTGATCGCGTCGACAACTCGGTCACTTTGCCAGCCGACGATGGCGGCTGCGTGCTTTGCCAGCGCCTCGGGGATGTCTGCGTCCGTCGCCCCCTGCGCGAACACGCCGACGACGTTCTTGCCCTGCTCGATGGCGTACTTGATCTCCCGGTTCACCCAGTAGCTCTGCGCTGTGTCGTGGGTGATGAGCACGACCAGCGTGCTGGCCCACCTGATACGCGGCGCGATGATCTCGCGCATGATGTAGTCCTCGTTCGAAGCGGCGTTGGGCTTGTCGCTGTTGATCGACCCGTCGCGCACCTCCATCCCGGCCTTTGAGATAAGGCCCTTCAGCTTCGGCAGAATGGCGTCGTCTTCGTGGACGTGAGAGATGAAGATGTTCTTCTTGTCTGACATGTTCCTCACTCCTTTCCACTAGTGGCTGCTGGCGGGTGGCACTCTTGCAGGCCCCGAAGGATCAGCTCCACGATGCGCTCGGCGGAGCGCGTCGTCGCGAGCTCACGGTTCTCCTCGACGGTCAGCCCGTTCTTGAGACCCGAGATGCCGCATGCCTTCAGCTCGACCGCGATGCTCTCGAACTCGTCCCACTTCGCTCTGCGCTCCTCGTAAAGCTTCTTCAGCTCCTCCGCGTGCGGCAGGACCTGATGATAGGCCGCAGTCAACTCAGTGCGAGACACGCCGTCGAGCGCATCGAGCACCAGCCGTGCGCAACCCCCAAAAGCACCGACGAGGTAGACCGGGCGCTGGGCTCGAATCCCGAGCAGAGCTTCCTCAAGGACGCCGGGCATGCGGCCCAGGTATGAGTTGTCAGGTCGCCCAAGCTTTCCACCGACCACGACGCGCGCACTCATCTCGCTCGTCTGTCGCTCCCGCATCGCGGTCAACCCTCTCGACCACGCGAAGCGACGAACAGGTATATCCGATGGAACCTCGACGTCGGGCATCGCGGCGAAGGTAGGATCGAGCGATTCGTCGATGTCGGAAGGCCGGTCGCAGCGAAGCATGTCGACGAGCAAACCGAGGCGAGCTTCGTCGCGAACCGAAGCAAGCATCGGCCACGGGAGGTAGGTGACGAGCTCGGGGGCGGCTCGGTCCGTACATGGCGCGCCCCGGAGTTGCTCCACGATCGGGTCGCGCAGAAGGTCGGCAAGGCGCAGCGTGTAGCCGCCGGCCTTAAGGTGGCCGCCGTAGGCCAGTCGGACCCCGGCCACGAGTAGGTAGCGCGACAGATCGAGGAGGATCGAGTCCAGATGGGCGCTCCGCAAACCGTAACGGCCAAGGTCTTCAGCGCCCGACACGGACAACGCCACGGTGAGGCCACGACTTCGAAGATCATGGGCAAGTGCGTGCCGCTGCAGCGGCGTCTCGACTCGTATGCCTGTCCGCCCAAGAACCTCGAGTTCTTCGGGACCGAGCGGCGGATCGGGATATAGGACGGCTTGGTCTTTCTTGTGATGGACGATCGTCACCAACTCGGGGCCAGATGGAAGGATCACGTCTCCTTCACGCTTTCGCTGCGCTAGGCTCTCTTCGGCATACGCGTGCCGAAGAACCTCGCGAAGCAGGAGGTCTACAACGCCGCGAGCGTCCTGAGCTTTCCAGCGGATGACCGGCGTGTTGCCAGAATACGGAAAGCGGCGAGTCTCCCGCTCCTGAACGGCATCGACGATGACGACCGGCCGTTGATGGTGCTTCGCGAAGAGCACCTCCTTCCGACACCACGAGCGCGACGAGTACGAGTCGGTCACAATCGCCAGCAGCGCAGTGTCCTTGATCCCCTTCTCGATCTCCTCCGCGAACCGTGAGCCCGTCGAGATTTCGCCACTGTCGAACCAGGCCTTTTCAGGCTGGGTAGCCGTCAGATGGGCGAGCAGCTTCTTCACGACCTGCGGCTCGTGCTCGAGGTCCATTTTGGTGTGGCTGAGGAAGATGGTGACCGGCGGGGCGTCCTCGTTCTCCGGGCGCGGTCGTAGTCGACGAATCAACAGATGAACGAGACGCCGCGCGATGAACTTGTGCCGCTCCTCGACCCCGTCGATCGCCCAGGCTCGAAGGAAGTTCCTGTCGTCGAGCCGCTTGTCGATGGGCCACGCGCTTTCGGTGAGCTGCACCGGCATGAAGCGATGCCCAGCGGCCTCGGTGAGCTCGCGGAGCTTGGTCGCATACTCGCCCCATGTCATCCCACTCTTCGTCGGCTTGCGCGCAGCAACGGCTAGGTGGTCGTCGGCCAGCAAGATCACGAGCAAGCGATCAGCCTCCGTCGCCAACCGTGGCACTGGCGGTTCCCCAGAGCCGTCGTCGGGCGTGAAGTACGTCGGGATCTGGAGACCCGGCACCGCGGGGTCCGCGTTCAACACCTCGTGCAAGTACTCTGCTGCGGCGGCCGCCTCCTTCGACGCCGGGTGGAACTCGAATTGAACGAGCACCGGAAACTTGGCCACGTGACGTTTTTCAGCTGAGGTCATTAGCCCTCCCCCCCACAATCTCGCTAAGCATGGCGTCGGCTTCCTTTTCGATGGCGATGATGTCGGCGCTGATCTCTTCCAGCGTGCGTCGCGGCGGTCCGATGACAACATAATTCGACCCGGCGCGCAGTATGTCGTCCCGCAACTGGCGGCACTGCTTGCCGGTCCACGAGTAGGTGCGCTGGTAGATCGGAATCACGAACTGCGGCGACTTCTGCAGGAAGGCGAGCAGATTGGCTTCGGTGGCTTTCATTTCGTGGATCCCGTGTTGGACGGCTTCTTCGTCCGCCTGGCCGACTTGCCTGCGGGTTTCGCCCCGATCTGCTCCGGCGCAGTCAGGGTGTAGAACTCGTACAGCTTGGCGGCGGTGGCGTGATCTTGTCTCACTGCCGGTGAGCGTTTTGGCGGGCTGAGCACTGCGCGCTCGAACGCGGCCAGACGGAACTGCCGAGGATCGCTCATTCGGAATCTTCCTTCGGCAGGCCCAGCGGCAATTGCCGGTGGAAGCGGCGGTAGGCCTGCTCGGGATGAGTGGGGGTATCAGGGAAGCGCCGTGCCAACCGGCCAGCCGCGACCATGGGTGACAGGTGTCGCTCGGTGAGATTGCCGGGGTCCATCCCGAGCCAGCCGCCGAGTTCTGCCGGTGTCGTCCACTCGCGCACCACGCAGATTGATTCGATGATCGCCCGCAGCTTTTCCTTGCGCGGCTTGGCGCCCCGTTTCGCGATGGCGCGCAGGATTTCAGGAGGCAGCTCCCCTCGATCCAGGGCCGGCTCCCCTCGATTTTCAGTCAGCCCACCTCGAT
>WOYR01000081.1:0-2692 GCA_011620705.1 Microbacteriaceae bacterium
GCGGGATGCCGCGGCGCTCGTGCGGCGGGACCTTCGCGGTGCCGATGTCCATGCCACGGTAGAGCTGCATGGCATCGGCGTTGACGACCTCCGCCGCGCGCCCCTCCGCGACCAGCGCCTCGGCGAGGTCGAGAGCCAGCGCCGACTTGCCGGTGCCGGTGGCGCCGACGATCGCGACGAGTGGTGCCGTCGTCGGCATCGAGGAGGTCAGTGCGCGGGCCGCAGAGTCGGCAGGCCGATGTTCACCGCACCGCCGCTCGGGCCGATCGGCGCGTGCACCGGGATCCCGCAGTTCTCCGCCTCGGCGCGATCGTGCGCGTCACCGGCGCGCGTGCGCCGCACCGGCAGCGTGCCGCCTGCGGGGGCGGCGATCAGGAAGTGCGGCGCGGCGCGCGTGACGACGACGCTCACCACATCGCCGGGTCGCGGGATGCCGCCGCCGGCGGGCACATCGAAGTGCACCAGCCTGTTGTCCTCGGCGCGTCCCGACATGCGGGCGGTCGCCCCGTCGCGGCGCCCCTCCCCCGATGCCACGAGCACCTCGATCGACCTGCCGATGAGCTTCGCGTTCTCCTCGCCCGAGATGCGCTCCTGGAGCTCGGTCAGGCGCCCGTAGCGCTCCTGCACGACCTCCTTCGGCACCTGCTCGGGCATGGCCGCCGCCGGGGTGCCGGGGCGGATGGAGTACTGGAAGGTGAAGGCGGAGGCGAAGCGCGCCTGCTCCACGACGCGCAGCGTCTCGGCGAAGTCGTCCTCGGTCTCGCCGGGGAAACCGACGATGATGTCGGTGGTGATCGCGGCATCCGGGATGCGATCGCGCACCCGGTCGAGGATCCCGAGGAACTTCGCGGAGCGGTACGAGCGGCGCATGCCCCTCAGGATGCGGTCGGAGCCGGACTGCAGCGGCATGTGCAGCTGCGGCATCACGTTCGGGGTCTCGGCCATCGCGTCGATGACGTCATCGGTGAAGGCGGCGGGATGCGGGCTGGTGAAGCGCACCCGCTCGAGTCCCTCGATCCCGCCTGCCGCGCGCAGCAGTTTGCCGAAGGCGAGCCGGTCGCCGAACTCGACGCCGTAGGAATTGACGTTCTGACCGAGCAGGGTGACCTCGATGGCCCCGTCGTCGACGAGCAGCTCGATCTCGCTCAGGATGTCGCCGGGCCGGCGGTCCTTCTCCTTGCCGCGCAGCGAGGGCACGATGCAGAAGGTGCAGCTGTTGTTGCAGCCCACCGAGATGGACACCCAGCCGCTGTATGTGGACTCCCGGTGGGTGGGCAGCGTGGACGGGAACACCTCGAGCGACTCCAGGATCTCGAGCTGGGCCTCTCCGTTGTGCCGGGCGCGTTCGAGCAGGGCGGGCAGCGACCCCATGTTGTGGGTTCCGAAGACCACATCGACCCATGGCGCCTTCTCGAGGATGACATCCCTGTCCTTCTGGGCCAGGCATCCGCCGACGGCGATCTGCATCCCGTCGTGCTCCCGCTTGGTGCTGGCGAGGTGCCCGAGGGTTCCGTAGAGCTTGTTGTCGGCGTTCTCGCGGACCGCGCAGGTGTTGATGACGACGACATCCGCCGGGGCGCCGTTCGCGCGGATGTAGCCGGCCGCCTCGAGCGAACCGCTCAGCCGCTCGGAGTCGTGCGCGTTCATCTGGCAGCCGAAGGTGCGCACCTCGTAACTGCGCGGCAGCTCGGCGGCGGAGCCCGCGCGCGAGTCCAGAAGAGTCATAGTGGGGTCAGTTTACGTTCCGGCGCCTCCATGGTGCTCACCTCCCGAGGGAACGACCAGCACCGGGACCGGCGAGAACTCCAGAATCCGCAGGGTGTGCGAGCCGAGGTGCGGGATCGCGCTGCCCGGCCGGTCCGCCGCGGCGACGACGACGAACTCGGCGCCGACGGCCTCGATGCGATCCAGGACGACGCGCGTCACCGCCCCGTTCGCCTCCTCGGTGGTCAACGGCACGGCGGCGCGCTCGGCGAGAGCCGACAGGTGGGCGAAGACGGGTCCAACGCGTGATCGCGGGACCTGCGCCGGGAGAGCGGCGCCGCTCGGCTCAGCGGGGGGCTCGTGCACCATCACCGCGTGCACGGAATCCCCCAGCCGGGCCGCCAGCTCGATGGCGGCCTCCGCTGCCGCGAACGCCGCCGCCGAGTCGTGAACGGCGATCAGTACCGTCGGCGTCATCGTGCCTCCTCCTCGACCGGTCGCTCCTGGAGAACCGGGCGCTGAACCGCGACCACATCGGCGCTCCAGCGCAATCGCAGCGCCTCCTCCAGCTCCTGCTCGTCGAGCTGCTGCCGGACCCGGAGCAGCTGCTCCTCCAGTCGCGGGATGACGTGATCATCGACCGCCCGCCGACGGTCGCGGGTGGCCCGGATCTCGCGGCGCAGCAGCAGCACCGCCCGCTCGACCGCGGCCGCGCGTGCTGCCGCATCCACCGCGCGCCGGTATGCGTCGACCGCGAAGGGCAGCGCGCTGCTGCCGCCGCTGCGAGTGCGCTCGGGGAGGACGCACCGGGCGTCTTCGGGGATCCGGATGCCCATGACAGTGCTCCACTGCACCTCGACCGTGAGCCCGCGCGCCGCCGCACCGCTCTCGAGCGCCTGGTCGCCCCCGAGCGCCGCGGCCCTGCGCCCCCATCGCGCGGCCTCCGCAGCCGCCCGCGCCCAGTCGAGACGGACCCGATCGGCGTGCA
>WOYR01000081.1:2792-9215 GCA_011620705.1 Microbacteriaceae bacterium
CGGAACCGGATGAACTCGCGGTCCGTCTCGCCCAGCGCGAGCTCGCCCACCAGCTCCGACAGCTCCGCGGCCTGGCGCGAGCGGGCGAGGGCGGCCAGCAGCTGCGCGGCGACATCGCGATGGTCCTCGCGGGTCCGCCCTGGTCCCGCTCCCGCCCTCATCAGCCGCGACAGCGATGAGAGCACATCGACGGGGGGGTACACGCCGCGGGCCGCCGCCTCGGCCGTCAGCACGATCTGGCCCTCGGTGATGTACCCGGTCAGATCGGGGACGGGGTGCGTGATGTCGCCGCCGGGCATGGTCAGCACGGGGATCACGGTGACCGAGCCCGGAATGCCGCGAATCCGTCCGCAGCGTTCGTAGAGGGTGGCCAGATCGCTGTACAGGTAGCCGGGGTAGCCGCGCCGGGCCGGGATCTCGCGGCGTGCCGCAGAGACCTCCCGCACCGCCTCCGCGTAGCTGGTCATGTCCGACATGATCACCAGCACGTCGTGGCCCTCTGAGAAGGCGAGGTCCTCGGCCACCGTCAGGGCGATCCGGGGAGTCAGGATGCGTTCGATCACCGGATCGTCCGCCGCATTCAGCAGCAGCACCAGCTCGCCGGCCGCACTGCGCTCCTCGAGACGGTCGCGGACGAACTCGATGTCAGCGTGCGTCAGGCCCATCGCCGCGAACACCACGTGGAAGGGCCGCCCCTGCGCCGCCCGCGCCTGCGCGGCGATCTGCGTGGCGAGCGCGAGATGCGGGAGGCCGGGCGCCGAGAAGATCGGGAGCTTCTGCCCGCGCACCAGGGTCGTGAGGGCGTCGATCGTGGACACGCCCGTGATGACCGGATCCCGCGGCGGATCCCGGTGCACCGGGTTCAGCGGCCAGCCGTTCACCGGCGCCGAGCGCGGCCCCGCGATCGGCGGACCGCCGTCGAGCGGCTCACCGCGCCCGTTGCAGATCCGGCCGAGCCACTCCGGCCCCACCGCGAGCCGGAGCGGATGGTTCGCGAACCGGACCTCGACCCCGCCCGCCGACAGGCCGTCCGTCCCCTCCAGGACCTGCACCGTCGCCAGGGAGCCGTCGACCTCGAGAACGAGGCCGTGGCGCTCGGCTTCGCCATCGACGTGGATGGTGGCGAACTCGTCCCAGCCGACGCCGTCGATCTCGTCCACGATCAGCAGCGGGCCGCGCAGTTCCCGGATGGCGCGGTAGCCGAGTTCGCCCGCCATGATCAGGCCACCCCCGCCAGTTCCGCCAGGAACCGCTCAGCCCGCTCCCGCACCGCGGCAGCGTCATCGGGGCCGACATCCTCCCGCGCGCGCAGCAGGGGGCTGAAGTCGAACTGCTCGACGGTCGTCGCAGCGGCACCGTCGGACACCAGTCTCTGGCATTCGTCGATCGTGTCGAGCGCGAATGCGAGCAGAGCCGCGCCCTTCTCGGCCGAGCAGAACCCGTCGTTGTCGTTGAGGGCGTTCTGCATCAGGACCCCTTCGCGCAGCAGGCGCCCGCCGAGCAGGATCATGCGCTCGCGCGGAGGCAATCCGCTCGTCCCGACGATCTCGGCGAGGCCCGCGAGGCGATCCGCTTCGGCCAGGAGCACGCCGGCACGCGCGCGCTGGGTGCCCCATGCCGGATCGCCGTTCGCCGCATGCCAGTCGGCGATCGCGTCCGCGTCGCGGGAGAAAGATCCGGTCCAGCTGACCGCAGGGTAGTGCCGGGAGTACGCCAGCTCGCGATCGAGCAGCCAGAGCGATCGCACGAAGCGCTGGGTGTTGGTCGTGACCGGCTCCGTCATGTCTCCCCCTTGAGGGGACACCGCGCCGATCACCGTCACCGAGGCGAGCTGCCCGCCGAGGGTGGTGACCCGGCCCGCCCGCTCGTAGAAGCGGGCGAGCTCGGATGCGAGCGAGGCGGGATAGCCTTCCTCGGCGGGCAGTTCGCCGTTGCGGTTCGCGAACTCCCGCAGCGCCTCCGCCCAGCGCGAGGTCGAGTCCGCGATCACGACAGCGTCGTGCCCCATGTCGCGGTAGTACTCCGCGATGGTCACTCCGGTCGCGATGCTCGCCACGCGCGCCATCATCGGCATGTTCGAGGTGTTGGCGATGATGACGGTCCGATCGATGAGACGACCGCCGGTTCGGCTGTCCACCAGCGCCGAGAAGCTGTCGAGCACATCGGCCATCTCGTTGCCGCGCTCCCCGCAGCCGACGTAGACGATCACGTCGGCGTCGCTCCACTTGGCGATCTGCTGGAGCAGCAGGGTCTTGCCGGTGCCGAATCCGCCCGGCACCGCCGCGGTCGCGCCGCGCGCCACCGGGTACAGCAGGTCGAGCACGCGCTGGCCCGTGTGCAGGGGGACGACGTCGCCGAGGCGTTCCGCGAACGGCCGCGGCCGTCGCAGCGGCCAGCGCTCCGCGAGGAGGATGTCGCGGCCCGCCACCCGGGCGACCGCATCGTCCCATCCCCGATCGCCGTCGGGCGCGATCCATTCGAGCGTCCCGGCCAGCCCCGCGGGAACCAGCACCCGATGCTCGACCGCGCCGGAGTCCGGAACGATCCCCAGCACATCGCCCGCTGCCAGCTCCTCGCCGAGTCCTGCGACCGGGCGGAAGCGCCATGTCCGCGTCGCAGCCGCATCCGACTGACCGGGAACCAGCCAGCGCGGCGCCTCGCTGAGGGGGCGCATCAGTCCGTCGAAGGCGTGCCCGAGCAGGCCGGGACCCAGCCGTCCGCTCAGCGGCAGCCCGCGGAACACCGCTGGGTCGCCAACGCGGAGGCCGCCGGTGTACTCGTATGCCTGCAGCACGACGCGGTCGCCTGCGATCGAGACGATCTCGGAAGGCAGCGCAGCCTCCCCGAGTTCGACGATGCCGAGCATCGTCGGTTCGAGCAGTCCCGTCACCTCCACGAGGGGCCCGTTGACGCGCTCGACCCGAGCGGCCGGCGTCACTCCCGCCATGGTGCCGATCCCGTCCCCTGCAGCTGTGCGACCGCAGCGTCCGCCAGCGTCGCGAGGGTCAGATCCAGACGCCGGGAACCGAGCTGCGCCGTCACCCCGCCAGCCGGATCCTCCAGGACGACCGCGTCGGGGCCCAGCTCCGTGCGCGCCTGCTCGGCCAGCCGAGCGAGCATCCGGGGATAGCCGGGATCGTCCCGCAGCTTCGACGCCTCGTCCCGGGCGCGACGGGACCAGTTCTCGGCGATCTCCCGCTGCGCGGCCAGGACGAGCGCCCGCGCGGCCCTGCGGGCGCGGGCGGAGCGCGCCGCCGCCGCATCGCGCCCGACCGCCTCACCGGCCGCGACCGCCGCGGAACGGATGCTCTCCGCCTGCTCGGCCGCCGCGGAGAGGGTCGCAGCCGCATCCTGTTCGCTCTCGGCACGCAGCTCGCCTGCGCGTCGCTCCGCGTCCGCGCGGATCGCGCGCTCCAGCGGCTCGAGGGCGGCAGCGGCAGCGGCGGGCAAGCCGGTCATGCGGGACCGCCGCTCGTCATCGGCGTGGGGTCGTCCGGCAGGACCGCGATGAGCGGGGCGGCCGGGTCCGTGGTCCGGTCCCCCAGGATCGCAGCAGCCTCCGGCGTCAGCACGACCAGCTCGGTGCCTGCGGGGAGCGCATCCCAGGCGGCGCGCACCTGTGCCGGGGTCTGCGCGGGACGGATCGCCAGACCGGTCAGCGCGTAGCCGCGCAGCGGTACCGGATCGCCGATCCCGACCACCGCATCGATTCCGCACACCTGGACCGAGGTCATGCGGTGCCGATCAGGATGATGGCGATGATGAGCCCGTAGATCGCGATCCCCTCCGCGAGCCCGACGACCACCATGGACCTCCCGAACATCTCCGGCCGCTCGCTCATGGCCGCCAGCGCCGCCGAGCCCGTGTATGCGACCGCGATCGCCGCCCCGATCGATGAGCCGGCGACCGCGATCGCGGCCCCGAGCAGGGCGGCCCACGCGGAGCCCGATGTCGTCGCCGCGGCCGCTGCGGCATGCTGCACCGTCGCGGCGTGCACGGGGGGCGAGTGAACGGCGGAGACCACGAGGAGGACCCCTGCCAACGCGATCACCCCGTTCACCCCGAGCAGCACCGCCAGTCCGAGTCGGCCTCGACGGCGGAAGAGGGCGATCGCGACCGCCGTCGCGACCACCAGGACGGGAACGAGGAGCAGCAGAAGGGTCATGCGCCATGCCTTTCGGATGAGGCCGGCGCCGCGTCCTCCGCGGCCGCCGGGGGGTTCCAAGGGCGGAATGGCCGCCCCTCGGTCTGGAAGATCCGCGAGAAGAGCTCGTAGTACTCGAGGCGGAGCGCCTGGATGCCCGCGACCAGCGCCTCGAGGCCGAAGGTGACGACGTTGCCGACCACGAAGACCAGGATCGCGAGGATCGCGTGCCAGTCCGGCGCCCACAGCGCCACCGTCGCATTCCAGGTCACCATCGTCAAGGCGGCATGCGTGAGGCCGAAAGCCGCGAGCCGCGCGAAGGACACCAGATTCGAGCCGAGCCGGATCACCGTGTCGACGAGTTCGATGGCCGCCTGGAACACCCCGGTCGCGCCCCCGCCCGACTCCACCAGCAGCCCGACGAACACGAAGGCGATGCCGAGGAAAGCGAGCGCGCCCGCCGAGATGTCGAGCGCCGCCGAGCCGAGCAGGATCCCGCCGGCGAGCAGCGGGACGGCCAGGAAGAGCAGCGAGCCCGCGACTCCGGTTCGGGCGTAGAGGGCATAGCCCCAACCCCCCTCCCGCACCCGGTTGATGGTGCCGACCGCATAGGCGGCCGCGGTGAGGACCGCCCCCACCACGAGCGCGGCCAGCAGCAGGGGCACGGGGGCGGCGAGCGGATCCAGCCAGAGCACCGGGACGAGCCCGGTCGGACCGAACGCCTCGCCGTAGAGAACACCCGCGACCATCGCAGCCAGGCCGCCACCGAGCACCATCGGCCAGACCCGGCGGAAGGAGGCGAGCGGACGGATGCGGCCGCTGCGCAGCACGAGCGCGGCGATGACGAGGATCGCGCCGTGCCCGACGTCGCCGAACATGATCCCGAACATGAGGACGTAGGACAGCGCCGCGAGGCGCGATGGGTCGACATCGGCGTAGGGAACCGTGCCGTATGTGTCGACGAGCAGCCGGGCTGCGCCGCGCGGGTGCGGACCGGTGAGCAGCGTCGGCGGCTCGAGCCCCGCCGGCCGGGGCAGCGGTACGGCGGAGGCGCCGACTGCTCCCAACTCGGCGGCGACACGATCGAGGTCACGGGCGGGCGCCCAGCCCACAAGACCGCGGAGGCGCCCCGAGACGACCGCCGCGTCGGCCACCCGCCGCCGCTCGTCCGCCCCGGGTGTCGATGACGCCTCGCCGAGGTCGAGTTCGACCGCGCCGGTCGACGCGATCGCATCGAGCATGCGTGGCAGATCCTCCTCCCGCGAGACGAGAGCGAGGCGCTCCATCCGCACCGGGGTCAGGGTCTCACGCCACGACATCCAGCACCTCCTTGACCGCGATCGGATCGCCCACGGCCGTCAGCGCAGCGCGCAGGCGCCAACCGTCGACCATCAGGACGGCCGCGGTCGCCAGCACCACCTCGGGCCCCGGCCGGGCGGTGCGCAGCAGCCGGACGGCATCGGCGTCGATCCGTGCGATGAGGGCGGCCTCGGCCAGCCAGAGGCCATCGGGTGCGCCCACCGCGTCGATCGCGCGACGGCCCGACGGCGGCAGAGACGCGCGCATCGCGTCCAACTCGGTCGCAGACGGCCAGTTCGCGCCGAGCAGCGGGGAGGCGAGGGCGCGCTGCCGATCGCTCGGAGCCGCGTTCTCGATCACCCGGAGACGCGCGGCGAGCAGGACGACGGCATCCCGCGCCCACGAGCGCGCCGCGGGTGCCACCGCGACCAGGCGCCGCCATGCGGCGAGCGCCAGCGTGTCGGCGAGGGGGACGGGGTCGACGGTGCCCGGGTCCCCCCAGGGGGAGGCTGCAAGAGACGATCGCAGCTCGGCCGCGCTGTGCGCACGCGACGCGGCCGGCCAGCAGCTCGCGAGCCCGCCCAGCGCGTAATCCCCTCCCCCGTCATCCGGGCCCGCTTTCGGCCGAGGCTCGTCCTGCTGCAGCGCTCGAGCGAGTCTCAGAAGGTTCTCGCGTTCGAAGAAGGCGGCAACGCTGCGGAGCACGAGCGAACCACCCGGCGGCAACCACCCGGCGAGGACGCGCAGCCGCCACAGCACCGCGGCGCCGATCTCGTGCTCGACTGCACCGGGGTCGCGCTCGGCCGACCCGGCCAATCCGGAATACATCGACCCGGCCGCGATCGCCAGCCCGCGCGCGCGATCGGGCGCCGTCAGCACCGAGTGGACGCCCCCGGCACCGAGACGCCCATGCGCGATCGACCGGGCCCGCACGGATGCGGCGACCCAGCTGCCGGCCGCGGTCACCCGATCTCCTTCAG
>WOYR01000076.1 GCA_011620705.1 Microbacteriaceae bacterium
CTCCAGGGTGTCGACCGGTTTCACCCCGTTCGCCAGCACCATCTTCGTCGGCATGTAGGTGGAGGGATGCAGGCTGTTCACCGTGATCTCGCTGGCCGGCAGCTTGTGGGCGAGCTCGATCCCGAACATGATCTGCGCCAGCTTGGACTGCCCGTACGCGCGCTGCCCGCTGTAGCCGTGGGTCAGCATCAGGTCGCCGAAATCCAGCGGGTTCTGCCCGAGCGACGCGACCAGCACGATGCGGGCCGGGCCGTCGGCGGCGCGGGCGGACCGCATCCGGGGAATGAGACCCAGCGTCAGCCGGAACCCCGCCAGGTAGTTGACCGCGAAGCGCAGCTCGTAGCCGTCGGCGCTGATGCGGCGCTCCAGGCCGTCGGGCTCGCCGCTGCCGATGCCCGCGTTGTTGATCAGCACGTCGAGACGGTCGGTCATGCCGGCGACATAATCGGCCATGCGGGCGACCTGGCTCAGCTCGGCGAGGTCGGCGCAGACGGCACGCGGCCGCGCGGCCCCGGATGCCGCGATCTCATCCGCCACGGCGGCGAGCCGCTCGGCGTCCCGCCCGTGCAGGATGAGCTGGGCGCCAGAGGACGCCAGCCGATCCGCCAGCGCCCGCCCCAGCCCATCGGTCGCGCCGGTGAGGAGGATGACAGGGTTTTCGCGCACGTGGCCAGGTTACCGACGCATCACCGAGGAGGTGGTGCGAGGAAGGCTACGCGCCGACCTTGAAGCGGGCGAACCCGCCGATCGTGAGCTTGGCGTCGGCGACGACCTTGCCGACGGTCAGCTTGTTGTCGCGCGCGTAGTCCTGCTCGAGCAGGGCGATCTGCTTGTAGAAGGCACCGACGCGGCCCTCCACGATCTTGGGCAGCGCCGCCTCCGGCTTGCCCTCCTCGCGGCTGATCTGCTCGACGATGCGGCGCTCGTTCTCGACCTCGGCCGGCGGCACATCGTCGCGCGACAGGTACAGCGGGTCGGCGAAGGAGATGTGCTGGGCGATGCTGCGCGCGGTCTCCGCATCGTCGCCCGAGTATGCGAGCACGACGCCGATCTGCGGCGGCAGGTCCTTGCTGGTGCGGTGCAGGTAGATCGCGTAATGCTCGCCGCTGAGGCGCACCAGGCGGCGCAGCTGCACCTTCTCGCCGAGCGTGGCGGCCTGCTCCTCGATGAGGCTCGCCACCGATCCGCTGCCCGCCGGTGAGGCGAGCGCGGCATCCACCGTCTCGGCGCCCGAGTCGGCGAGCGCCTGCGAGATGCTATCGGCGAGCGCGATGAACTTCTCGTTCTTGGCCACGAAGTCGGTCTCGCATGCCAGTTCGAACATGGTGACGGCTGTCGCGCTCTCGACGACGGCCACCAGTCCCTCGCTGGTCGATCGGTCGGCGCGCTTCGCGTTGCCCTTGGCGCCCTTGAGGCGCAGGATCTCGACGGCCTTCTCGAAGTCCCCATCGGCCTCGACCAGTGCGTTCTTGGTGTCGACCATGCCGGTGCCCAGGCGCTCGCGCAGGGTCTTGACGTCTTCCAGGCTGAAGTTGGCCATGGATCTGTTCCTTACTGGATCGGAAGTGGAGTTACTCGGCGGCCGGCGCGACGGCAGCAGCCCTTTTCGCCGCGGGCTCGGGCGCCTCGGCGGTGGGGACGGTCGGGACGGCATCCTCCGCCTCGATGCGGGCCTCGGTCTCGTCGTCGGTCTCCGGGTGGTGGTGGATCACGACGGCCGGATCGGCGTGCAGAGTGGCCTCGGCGAGCGCCGCGGCATCCACGTCGTTCTCCTCGGTATTGGTCTCGACTGCGACGATCTCGGCGATCTCCTCGGCCTTCTCAGCCGGGGTCTCGTCGCTCTGATCGACGGCTTCGATGCGCTCCGCGGTGCTCTGCGGGGTCTCGCTGGCTTCGAGCAGCTCGCGCTCCCACTCGGCGAGCGGCTCGACGGCGCTGACGTTGCCGGCCTCCTCGGACTTCTGGTGGCGCTGGATCAGGCCCTCGGCCACGGCATCCGCGATGATGCGGGTGAGCAGGCTCACCGAGCGGATCGCGTCGTCATTGCCCGGGATCGGGTACTGCAGCTCGTCGGGGTCGGCGTTGGTGTCGAGGATCCCGATGACGGGGATGCCCAGCTTGGTGGCCTCGTTGACCGCGAGGTGCTCGCGCTTGGCATCGACGACCCAGATGGCCGACGGCGTCTTGGTGAGGTTGCGGATACCGCCCAGCGTCTTGTGGAGCTTGACGAGCTCGCGCTTCTGGATCAAGAGCTCCTTCTTGGTGAAGCCCTTGGTGGTGTCGTCGAAGTCGATCTCCTCGAGCTCCTTCATGCGTGCGAGGCGCTTGGACACGGTCTGGAAGTTGGTGAGCAGACCGCCGAGCCAGCGCTGGTTGACGTAGGGCTGGCCGACGCGGGTCGCCTGCTCGGCGATCGCCTCCTGGGCCTGCTTCTTGGTGCCGACGAAGAGGATGGTGCCGCCGTGGGCGACCGTCTCCTTGACGTAGTCGTATGTGGTGTCGATGTGCTTGAGCGACTGCTGCAGGTCGATGATGTGGCTGCCCGAGCGCTCGGTCAGGATGAAGCGCTTCATCTTCGGGTTCCAGCGGCGGGTCTGGTGCCCGAAGTGGACGCCGCTGTCGAGCAGCTGGCGGATGGTGACGACGGCCATGGTCGTGCTTCCTGTTCTGCGGGCGCGCGCGTCCGCAATTCTTGGGCGGGCGATCCCGCGGTTCTCAGTTGTTCGCCGTGACGCCGGATGGCTCACGGTCCCTGGTGCCCGGGCGCACATCCACGTGCACGGTTGTCGCGCTTGCACGCAGAACTCGTGATGACTGAAGGATGTGGAGGCCGGTGCCGCGGGCCCGTCGATTTCTCGCTGGGCTCCCCGTGGGCACGCGTAGTCACCCCGCCGGAGCGGAGTGCGTCTGCCAGTGTAGCAGCAGGGGGGTTCCTTCCCGGGCCGCGGTTCGCCCGGTTGTCCCCCGCCCGGGTCCGCCCTGCCGCGGCAGATCGGGGCTCGGACGATGCTGGCGCCATGCTGACCCGGATGCCGTCCCGGATGCTGGCGCTCGCGCTGCTCGTCGGCGCGGCCGTCGGCGGCTCTGCCGCAGTTCCTGCGGCCTCGGTTCCTGCGGCCTCGGTTCCTGCGGCGGCGGGGCCTGCGGCTGCCGGGCCTGCGCCTGCCGGGCGTGCGCCGGCGCAACTCGGAACGTGGACCTGGCCGGTCTCCGCAGCCCGCGCCCTCGCGCGGCCCTTCGTCGCGCCTGCCGGGCCATACGCCCCGGGGCACCGTGGCATCGACATCCGGGCGCCCGGCGGTGCGCCGGTGCTCGCTCCGGATGACGGGGTCGTGCACTTCGCCGGCTTCGTGGTCGACCGCCCTGTGCTCTCGATCGAGCACACCGGCGGCGTGCTGTCGAGTTACGAGCCGGTGCAGACGGCACTCGTCGCCGGGGACCGCGTCACGCGCGGCCAGGTGATCGGCACGCTGCTGCCCGGGCACTGCGCCTCGCCCTGCCTGCACCTCGGGGCACGGGTCGACGGGCAGTACGTCAATCCGCTGCTGTTCCTGGGCGGGGTGGGGTGGTCGGTCCTGTACCCCAGCGGGTGACCCGGGTCACGCCCTGGGATGCGCCGCCGCGTAGCTCTGCTTGAGGCGCTCGGCCGAGACATGGGTGTAGATCTGCGTGGTCGACAGACTCGCATGCCCGAGGATCTCCTGCACCGCGCGCAGATCGGCGCCCCCGTCGAGCAGGTGGGTCGCCGCCGTGTGGCGGAAGGCGTGCGGCCCCGATGGGCCGCTGCCCGGCAGCTCGCGCAGCAGGCCCGCCACGAGTTCGTAGACCGAGCGCGTGTTCATCGCCGCGCCCCGCGAGTTGAGGAACAGGATGCCGGGGTCCGGCCGTTCGCCGCGCAGGCTCTGCCGCGCGTGGGCGAGGTACCGGTCGAGCGCATGAGCGGCCGGCACCCCGAACGGGACCACCCGCTCCTTGCCCCCCTTGCCGAGCACGCGCACGGTCAGCTGCGAGCGGTCGAGGTCGCCGAGCTTGAGCCCGGTGAGTTCGCTGACGCGCATCGCGGTCGCATACAGCAGTTCGATGATGGCCTCGTCGCGGACGGCGAAGGGGTCACCGCCCTCCGACCGGGCCGCCAGGCCCTCGAAGATGCCGGACATCTGCCCGCGGGTGAGGACCCGCGGCAGATGCTGCTCGGGGCGCGGAGCCTTCAGGCGCGCCGCGGCATCCACGGAGGCCTGCCCGGTGGTGACCAGCCAGCGGGTGAATCCGCGCGCCGCGGCGGACCGGCGGGAGAGGCTGGACTTGGCGAGTCCGGCGTTGCTGCCATGCCAGAGCCAGTCGCGAAGGGTCTCGAGGTCGAGCTCGCGGACGTCGAGGGGCTCGGTCGCCGATTCCGCCGCGGGATCGCGCTCCTCTGCGAAGCGCGCCAGATCGCGCAGGTCGCCGCGATAGGCGCGGACGGTGTGCTCGCTGAAGCCGCGGTCGACCGTCAGATGACGGGCGAACGCCTCGATCGCGGCGCGCAGCTCCATGCGCCCATGGTCGCCGTTACGACGATCGCTCGGTGTCCGCCACGCTGAAGGTGGAGGTCTTGCTGGAGAAGGCCTCGCGCCGCTCCTCCGGCGTCAGCGAGGCGAGCTTCTCGAGGAATACGTCCGAGAACCCGGCCACCTGCCGGAAGTCGCCGACCGGCACGACGGAGTGCACGACGCTGTCGGTGTACAGGTTGACCAGGTTGAGCGACTGCCCGCCGTCGACGCCGAACAGGGTGTCCGGCGGCCCGCTGGTGTCGATCGTGTAGCAGGTGGCCGATGCGACCGAGACGGGGACGCCCGCGAAGGTGCCATGCGTCGAGTAGTGCAGATGCCCTGCCAGGATGCCGCGCACATCCGTTCCCCGGATCACCTCGGCCAGCTTCTGCTGATCCTGCAACTCGATGATCGCCATGATCTCGACCGGCGTCGGCAGCGGCGGGTGGTGCAGGGCCAGCAGCGTGCCGTGGGCGGCAGGGACGGCGAGCACTTCCTCGAGCCACGAGAGCTGGTCATCCGTCAGCTCGCCGTGGTGGTAGCCGGGGACCGAACTGTCCAGCGCGATGATCCGGAGGCCGTCGATGTCGTAGATGCGGTCCTGCGGGGCGATGTCGTCTGCGCTGCCTCCGAACAGGATCGAGGAGTACGGCCCGCGCTCGTCATGGTTGCCCATGACCCAGATGATCTGCGATCCCATCCGCTTCGCGACCGGCTCCAGCTCGTCGCGGAGCCTCTCGTAGGCGTCCGGCTCGCCGAGGTCGGTGAGGTCCCCGGTGATGACGATGGCGCTCGGATTGGTGCCGGAGCGTTCGAGCTGCTCGAGGGCCCTGGCCACGGTGCGGTCGGTGTCGAGCGTGCCGTAGAGCGCGCGGCGAGCGCCGAGGTAGTGGGTGTCGCTGAGGTGGACGATGGTGTGCGTGGGCGGGGCGTACTGCCCGAGCTGGATCATGCTGCGCACTCTAGTCGCGAGCGGTGACGCGTTCCGTTTCGGCGGGTGGGCCTGGCGCCTCGGCCGCGTCATCCGCGCCGTGCCTCCAACTGCTTCTGGGTGAACTTCTGCCAACCGCTGGGAAGCTCGTGCACGATCCCCTCGAGCTCGAGAAGGCCCAGCTCGGCGCGGACCCGGTCGGCCGCCAGGCCGGACAGCGCGGCGATCCGGTCGACGGACCGGCCGGAGCGTTCGCTGAGGGCATCGAGCAGCCGCAGTCGGGTGCCGGACGGGTCGATGGCCGGCGGGATCGTCGAACTCGAGTTCGGCGCGGGCACGGGAGCCGCGGCATCCGGGATCACGTGGTCGAGCGGAACCAGCTCCGCCATCTCGTCGGCATTCGTCACCAGGATGGCGGGCGTCTCGCGCAGCAGCTTGTGGCAGCCGGCCGATGCGGCGCTGGTGACCGGTCCTGGCACGGCGCCGACGGGGCGCCCGATGGTCGCAGCATGGTGAGCGGTGTTCAGCGAGCCGGAGCGCCATCCGGCTTCGACGACGACGGTGGCGCGGCTGGCGGCGGCGATCAGCCGGTTCCTCTGCAGGAACCTCCACCTGGTGGGCGCCGTGCCGGGCGGCACCTCGGAGACCACGGCGCCGCGCTCGACGATGCGGGTGAGCAGCGCCTCGTGCCCGGCCGGGTAGAACCGGTCCACCCCGCCGGCCAGGAACGCGACCGTCGGGCCGGAGCTCGCCAGCGCGGCCCGGTGCGCGATCCCGTCGATGCCGTAGGCGGCGCCCGAGACGATCGTGAACCCGCGGTCGGCCAGGCCGCTCGCAGCCTCGATCGTCACGTGCTCGCCGTATCCCGTTGCGGCTCGCGCCCCGACGACGGCGATCGAGCGCTCCAGCCTGCCCAGCAGCGCTCTGTCCCCGCGCACCCACAGCGCGTGCGGGGCGTGCTCGCCGAGGTCGTCGACGCCGACCGGCCAGTCCGCGTCGTCCGGGAAGATCAGCGACGCCCCGAATCGCGCCGCCTGGCGCAGCGCGAGCAGCGCAGTCTGCGCGGACAGCCGCGGCCGCCAGCGTTTGACGGCGTCCACCAGATCCTGGTGGCTCAGCTCGTCGTCGCCGACTCCGGCCAGCGCGGCCTCCAGCGGTGTGACATCGAGCTCGCGGTCGGTGAGGTGCTGCGGCCAGGGCACCGCGGTCAGCGCCGCGAGTGAGGCCTCGGCGCCGAGCACGGCGACGAGATGCCCGGCGTCGCGGTCCCCCGGCTCCGAGACGCCGGTCCACGCCGCGCGAGCGAAACGCGCGGCGATCGCGTCACGGCCCAGTTCGGCGCCGTCGGGCGCGATCGCGCGGATGAGCGGCGCCACCGTGGATTCGGCGAGTCCGAGAATCGTCACACTGGCTCCTTCATCGCGCAGCCTTGCGCAGGTAGAGCGCCCTGCCGACATGCTCGGCGTCGGGGCGCGAGGTGCCGTCGAGGTCGCAAAGGGTCCACGCCAGCCGGAGGACGCGGTCGTAGCCGCGCATGGTGATGCCGCCCCGCTCCAGGGCGCGGTCGAGCGACTCGGTCGCTCCTCGGACGGGAGCGCCGGCCGGCGAGCGCAGCCAGGCGCCCGCGACCTCCGCGTTGACCCGCCACGGGGTGCCTGCCAGGCGCTCGGCCGCAGCGGCCCGTGCCGTCAGGATCCGCCGACGCGCCGCAGCCGTGTCGAGACGCGGGGATTCGGCGGCCGCTCGCAGCTGGGCGGCGGTGATGCGGTGCACGTCCATCCGGATGTCGACCCGATCCAGCAGCGGACCGCTCAGCCGTCCGAGATAGCGCCGAACGGCGAGAGGGGTGCAGCGGCACTCGCCGTCGCGGGTTCCCGCATTGCCGCACGGGCACGGGTTGGCGGCGAGCACCAGCTGGAACCGCGCGGGGAACCGCGCAGTCCCGGCCGCACGCGAAATCGAGATGACACCAGACTCGAGCGGCTGCCGCAGGGCATCCAGCGCGGCGGGCGCGAACTCCGGTGCCTCATCCAGGAACAGCACCCCGTGGGCAGCCCGGGCCGCGGCCCCCGGGCGGATCACCCCGCTGCCGCCGCCCACGATCGCCGCGGCGCTCGCGGTGTGGTGCGGCGCCTCCAGCGGAGGGCGGGTCGAGAGCCCGCCTCGCGCCGGGATGCCAGCGAGCGAGCGGATCGACGCGACCTCGAGGGCCTGCTCAGCGCTGAGTTCCGGCAGCAGGCCCGGCAGTCGCGCCGCCAGCATCGTCTTGCCGGCACCGGGCGGCCCGAGCAGGTAGACGTGATGCCCGCCCGCCGCGGCGACCTGCATCGCCTCGACGGCATCCGGGTTGCCGATCACGTCGGCCAGGTCGCCGGACTCGTCGAGCGCCGGCTCCGGTACCGCCGGCATCAGCGCCTCGAGCGGGATCGGCTCGAGCTCGGCGCCGTGCCAGATCGCCGCGTCCCGCAGCGACACCACCGGCACCACGCGCACGCCCGGCACCAGGGCGGCCTCGTCGGCGTTGCCCGCGGGCACGAGCACGGTGTCGAAGCCGGCGCGCACCGCCGCCATCACTGCCGGCAGGATGCCGGCGAGCGGTCGCAGCCGACCGTCCAGACCCAGCTCGCCCAGATGCACGACGCGAGCGACGGAGTCGGCCGAGACCTGTCCGTCGGCCGCCAGGGCGGCCAACGCGATCCCCAGGTCGAAGCCCGATCCGTGCTTGGGCAAGGCGGCGGGCGAGAGGTTGACGGTCAGCTTGCGGGATGGGAGCGGCACACCGGAGTTGCCGGCCGCCGAGCGCACGCGGTCGCGCGCTTCGCCGAGGGCCGCGTCGGGCAGCCCGATGAGCACGAACGCCGGAAGGTTGCTCGAGATGTCGGCCTCGATCTCGACCACGGCACCCTCGAGGCCGAGCAGCGAGATCGCGTGGGCGCGCCCGATCGCCATGTCAGAACACCCCCTCGAGGTGCTCGACGATCGCCGGCAGATCGTGCGGGGCGATCACCGCCACCGCGTCGATCCGGATGCGGCCCGCCCCCGGGTGCGCCTCGCACCACGCCCCCGCCAGCCGCCGCAGACGCGCGAGCTTGGCCGCCGTGATCGCCTCGAGCGGATGCCCGAACGCGAAGCTCGAGCGCGTCTTGACCTCCACGAACACCGTCTCGTCGCCGTCGCGCAGCACGAGGTCGATCTCCCCCTGCGCGCACCGCCAATTGCGGTCGAGCAGGGTCAGACCGCGGCTGAGCAGATGGCGCTCGGCGATCCGCTCGCCGCGCGCGCCCAGTTCGTCTTTGTCCGCCACACCAAGAGGGTGCCGCCACGAGCCGCCGGTGCGACGCGCATCGGGCGAGCCTGGGCGATCCGGCCGGGAGCAGGGGCTGTGGAGGGACATAGGCTCGCACTGTGCTCCTGCTCGCGATCCTGCTGCTCGTCAACGCCGTCTTCAACGCCGCGGTCTGGCCGACCTTCTACCGGAGGGTCGCGAAGGACCCTCGGGCGCGCGACGCGAACGGCAAGGCGACCCGCTTCTTGACGGTGCACGCCGTGCTGATCGCGGCGGCCCTGCTGCTGGCGCTGGTGTCGGCGGTTGCTGCGATCGTGGGCCTCATCCGGCTCTAGCCCCCGAGGACGGCGAACTCGGGCCGCGCGGTTCGCGCTGCACGACCGGCAAGGTCACTCGTCGAGCGCGAGCTCCTTGGGCAGCTCGAGGTCCTTGTCGCCGCGCA
>WOYR01000244.1:0-6138 GCA_011620705.1 Microbacteriaceae bacterium
GGCAGTGCGGGTGGATCGAAGACGGCGGTGCCTGGCATGAAGTCCTTAGCGGGTGGTTCCGGCGACCTTCGGCAGGGCACCGCCGGCGGCGGCGTTGCGGTCGGGCCGGAAGTTGGAGAAGTCGACTCCGGGGATCGCCCTCACAAGTGCGAGCTCGTCCTCGATGAGCGCGGCCTCGAATTCCTCGGGGCCGACCAGCGGGAGCCGCACGCGGGGGCTCGAGATGCGGCCGAGGCCGTGCAGGATGTACTTCGCCGCGACGGTGCCGGGCACATGGGTCATGATGGCGCGCACCAGGGGCTCGAGCGCCTTGTGCTCGGCGGTCGCGGTGCGGAGGTCGTTCGCGTTGACCGCGTCGACGATGGTGCGGTACGGCGCGGCGGCGATGTTCGCGGTGACACCGATCACCCCGGCTCCGCCGATCGACATCGTCGGCAGCGCCATGGCGTCGTCGCCGGCGAAGTAGAGCAGCTCGGTCTGATTGAGCACGCGGCTGACCTCGCTGAGGTCGCCCTTCGCGTCCTTGACGGCCCGGATGTTGGGGTGCTTGGCCGCGCGCAGGATCGTCTCGTACATGATCGGGATGCCGGTGCGCCCCGGGATGTCGTACAGGATCACGGGAAGATCGGTCGCGTCCGCGATCATGCGGAAATGCGTGAGCACCCCCGCCTGGGTCGGCTTGTTGTAGTAGGGCGTGACGATCATGACGCCGTCGGCTCCCGCCTTCTCGCTGTGCTTGTACAGCTCGATGGCGTGCGCGGTCTCGTTCGAGCCCCCGCCCGTGATGACTTTCGCCCGGCCGTCGGCGACGGATTTCGCGACCTCGACGAGCTTGATCTTCTCGGGGTCGGTGAGGGTGCTGGTCTCCCCCGTCGTGCCGGTGACGACGATGCCGTCCGCGCCCTGGTTGATCACGTCGTCGATGTGCTTCTCGACGTCGGCCCACAGCACCTCTCCGTCGGCGGTGAACGGCGTCACGAGCGCGACGAGCACCTGTCCGAAGGGGTTCTCTGGGGTGGACACGCGCTCAAGGTTAGCGGGCCGCGGTGCGGGAACGCACCGCGCGGCTTGCCGCTCGGCCTCCGCCCGCGGCACGGCAGGGCGACGCCGATCCACGGGCGTGCGCGTGCGGTGGAGGATGACGCCGTCCACGGCACGCGCCCGCTCCGGATGATCGACCGCCAGGTGGAGAGGGCCGCCGCGATCCAGGCCGTCGTAGAACTCGAGCGCGGAATGGCAGGCCAGCGATCCTCCGAGCCGGTACGCGCGGACCACCGATTCCGGAGTGTCGCGGAGGGCGTACCAGCCCTTCCGCAGCCTGACGACGCGGTCATAGTCGACGGCCATCCGGATCAGCACAGGATCGAGCCCGTCGACGAGCAGCTCGCGCGTGCAGGCGATCCCTCCGCGCCGACGCAGGGCGTCCTCGACGATGAACATCACCCCAGCGTGACGCGCGGTCCCGGCGCGCGACCTCGATCGCCGGCAGCATGTCCGGCATCGATGGAGTGCGCGGTCTGGGGAGGGACCTCTCCCGCGGTGCACTCCCATTGCCTCGCCCGTTCTGGAGTGTCTGGCGGCGTTGAGACGATTGTGCGCCGCAACGGGCGACAGAACGGGAACCCGCGGGAGCAGGGGGGCGGGGCAGGGGCACGGTGGCGACGCAAGGTGGCAGCGCGAAGCCCGGGCAATCGCGACTAAGCCAGATGTGGCAGACGACGACTCTACGACTCGGCGCGGGTTGGTCAGACGCGGGCGTAGCTGAGGAAGCGGTATCCGAGGCCGGTGCGGGAGGTGAGCCATGGGGCGTCGGCGGTGAGCGGGGTGAGCTCCCACACGGAGAAGTCGATCGGGGGGGCGAAGGCGTCGCCATCCACGGCGGTGGCGATCTCGGTCACCTCGAGGCGGTCGGCGCGGTCGATCGTGGCAGCGTAGATCTGGGCGCCGCCGATGACCCAGGTGTCCTCATCCACGAGGGCGTCCTCGACGGAGTGCACCACCGAAGCGCCTTCCGCCGTCCACGACGGGTCGTGGGTCACCACCACGTTGCGGCGGCCGACGAGAGGGCGGAAACGGGGCTCGATCGAATCCCAGGTGCGGCGGCCCATCACGACCGTCGAGCCGAGGGTGACCGCCTTGAAGTGGGCGAGATCCTCGGGGAGATGCCACGGCATCCTCCCATCGAGCCCGATCACCCCGCCCCTGGCCTGCGCCCAGATGAGGCCGATCACACGGCGACCGCTGCGCGGATCGCCGGATGGTGCTGGTAGTCGTGAACCACGAAATCCTCGAAGGCGTAGTCGAAGATGCTGTCCCGCTTTGCCGAGATCTCCAGCGTCGGCAGCGGGAACGGCGAGCGGGTCAACTGCTCCGCCACCTGCTCGATGTGGTTGTCGTAGATGTGGCAGTCGCCCCCCGTCCAGACGAAGTCGCCCACCTCGAGGCCGGTCTGCGCCGCGACCAGGTGGGTCAGCAGCGCGTAGCTGGCGATGTTGAACGGCACCCCCAGGAACAGGTCGGCGCTGCGCTGGTACAGCTGGCAGGACAGCCTGCCATCCGCCACGTAGAACTGGAACAGCGCGTGGCACGGGGCGAGCGCCATCCTCGGGATGTCGGCAGGGTTCCACGCCGAGACGATCAGCCGCCGCGAGTCCGGGTTGACGCGGATCTGATCGATCACCTCCGAGATCTGGTCGATCTGCTCACCCGACGGGGTCGGCCATGAGCGCCACTGCACGCCGTACACCGGACCGAGCTCGCCCGCGGCATCCGCCCACTCATCCCAGATGGTCACGCCGTGCTCGCGCAGCCACCCGACGTTGCTCTCGCCGCGCAGGAACCACAGCAGCTCGTAGGCGATCGACTTGAAATGCACGCGCTTCGTCGTGATCAACGGGAAGCCCTGCGACAGGTCGTATCGCAGCTGGCGGCCGAAGACACTGCGGGTGCCGGTCCCGGTGCGGTCGGTCTTCTGCACGCCGTGCTCGAAGGTGTCGCGCAGAAGGTCCTCGTAAGGGTGCGTGCTCATCGGAGCCGATGGTATCCGCAGACCGCCGCGTAGGCTGGCAGACATGGCTCTCACCAGCGAAGCAACGACACTGTGGCTCGGCGATCTCCCCAGCGGAAGCGGCACCACCTCGCTCGATTCGAGCGACGCGGCCGAGTTCCCGGTGAGTTGGCAGGCGCGATCCGAGGGCGTCGCCGGGATGACGAACCCGGAGGAGCTGCTCGGCGCCGCCCACTCCGCCTGCTACTCGATGGCTCTCTCCAACGGCCTCGGGCGGGCCGGCCATGCGCCCGAGAGCCTGCAGGTGACGGCCGCCGTCACCTTCCAGCCCGGGGAGGGCATCACCGGGAGCCACCTGCTGGTCAGCGCCAAGGTCCCCGGCATCTCGGAGGAGGAGTTCCAGGCCTTCGCTCAGGATGCCAAAGCCAACTGCCCGATCTCGAAAGCCCTCGCGGGCATCCCGATCACCCTCGAGGCGAGCCTGGCCTGATGGCCGCGAGCGGCGCGATGCGCGTGCTCGTCGCCGGAGCATCCGGACTCATCGGACGAGAGCTCACCGCGCAACTGCGCGCCGACGGTCACGAGGTGCGCGCACTGGTGCGGCGCCGTCCCGCCTCCGACGACGAGATCAATTGGGCGCCGAGCGTGCGCACCATCGATGCTCGCGTGCTCGGCGAAGTCGATGCGGTCGTCAACCTCTCAGGCGCCTCGGTCGGCAGAATCCCCTGGACGCCCGGCTACCGCAAGGAGCTCCTCGAATCGCGGGTGCAGCCGACCCGGACTCTTGCCGAGGCGATGAACCAGGTCTCCACCCCGCCATCCGTCTTCCTCAGCGGATCGGCGGTCGGCTTCTACGGCGACCGTCCCGGCGAGAAGCTCACCGAGGCCTCGCCGGCCGGAACCGGATTCTTCCCAGAGCTGGTCGCCGCGTGGGAGGCGGCGGCCGCGCTCGCGCCGAAGAAGACCCGGGTGGTGAACCTGCGCTCCGCCGTCGTGGTCGCACGCGGCGGCGGCCTCGCGCCGGTGCGCACCCTCACCGGCCTCGGACTCGGCGCCCGTTTCGCCACCGGCGGCCAGTACTGGCCGTGGATCAGCCTGCGCGACGAAGCCGCCGCGATCCGCCACCTGCTGACCTCGACCCTGAGCGGCCCGGTGATCCTGGCCGGACCGACGCCGGCGACCAGCGACCGCATCACCCGCGCCTATGCGCGGCGGATGCACCGCCCATACCTGCTGCGCGTGCCCGAGCCCGTCGTGAAGCTGCTCGGCGAGGCCGGCGAGCGCCTCCTGCTGGACAGCGCGAAGGTGCACCCGACGAGACTCGAAGCCGACGGCTTCGAGTGGCGCGACCACAGGGTCGAGCAGGCGATCGACGCCCTGTTCAGTAGATGAGTGCTCCAGCAGCTGAGAGCCCTCAGCGCGCCAGCTTGATGGCGGTGCGCGTCGCCCAGCGCGCCCGCCGGCGGTCGCCGCTCGCGTCGTACGCCAGCGCGAGCCGGAACCAGTCGCGCCAGCTCTCCGGGGACGCCTCGACGGCCGCCCGGTACTTCGGGAACAGCTCGTCGGCCGCCGCCCGGTCGATCCGCCCGCTCGCGCTCACCGGAACCGGCTCGCCCGGCATCCCGCCCTCGTCCTCGAGGCGCTTGGCCAGCCGCTCGGCTCGCACCGCGAACAGGATCTCGACCGCCAGCGCCCAAGCGCCGACGACCGGCAGCAGCAGCATCGCGGCGCCGATCCCGATCGCGACGGGGGTGCCGACGCCGATCAGCACGAGGCCGTAGCGGACCGCGAAGACCAGGTACAGCGCCAGCAGAGCAGCCATGATGCCGACGGCGACCCGGGTGCGCATCAGCGCCCGGTGCCCGGGGCGCCGGTGCCCGCTGGGCCGAGATCGAGCAGCTTGTCGAGTCCGACGACGACGCCGCGCGCCGTCGGCGCCGCGCGCAGTCCGAGCAGCAGCCCCGCCGCGTACGAGTCGTCGCTGAAGGTCTCGTGGCTGATCCGCACGGTCTCGCCGACTCCGCCGAACACCACATCCTGCTGCGCGAGCAGCCCGCCCATCCGCAGGCTGTGGATCGGCACGCTCGCCACCTGCTGGCCGCGGGCGCGCTGATCCGCGTGCGGCGCGTCGACGGGGCCGAGCTCCGAGCGGGCGGCGCCGATCAGCTCGGCGGTGCGGATCGCGGTGCCCGACGGCGAGTCCGTCTTGCCCTCGTGGTGCGCCTCGACGATCTCGATCGAGGAGAAATGGGGGGCGAGCATCGTGGCGGCGAGCGTCGCCAGCACCGAGCCGAGCGAGAAATTCGGCACGATGATCACGCCGAGCTCCGGCAGCCCGCGCATCCGGCGCGCGAGGGCGTCCACACGATCCGCGGTCCATCCCGATGTGCCGACGAGCACCGGGATGCCGCGATCCAGCGCCGCTCCCACGATCTCGGGCGACACGGCGGGAACGGTGAGGTCGAGCACAAGATCGGCGCCGCCGATCCGATCGATCGGATCGGACGAGCCGAGCCCCGCATGCACGCGCAGGTCGTCGCTGCTCTCGATGAGCCGGGTGGCGAGCCGCCCCATCCGCCCGCTCGCGCCGACGATCGCCACCGACGTCACCATGGGGTCACCATGGCCCCCAGCGTAGCCTGGGGCCCATGCCCGTCTACCGTCCCGCCTCGCCGGCGGACGACGATGCGCACGAACTGCTGGTCGAGTACTTCCGGATGCGCTCCGATACCTTCCCCGCCGGACCGGGGGCGTACCGGACCGTGTTCCCCGACCCCGCGCAGTTCGCCCCTCCTGCCGGGGTCTTCATGGTGGTCGACGACGATCTCGGACCGGTCGGCTGCGGCGGCATCCGGATGCTGGCCCCCGATCGCGCGGAGGTCAAGCACCTCTACCTGCGCGATCGCGCGCGCGGCAGGGGTTGGGGCCGCGAACTGCTCGCGGAGCTCGAGGCCCGCGCCGTGGGGCTCGGCGCCCGCGAGATCGTGCTCGACACGAACGCGAGCCTGGAGGCCGCGCAAGGCCTCTACCGCTCCTCCGGCTACGCCGAGGTCGAGCCGTACAACGACAACCCGAACGCCGATCTCTGGCTGCGGAAGTTCTTCGGCGAGGACCCTGACCCGGTGCTCTGA
>WOYR01000244.1:6238-9137 GCA_011620705.1 Microbacteriaceae bacterium
CGCCGATCTCTGGCTGCGGAAGTTCTTCGGCGAGGACCCTGACCCGGTGCTCTGAGCGGTCTCAGTACGGCTGCTCGACCGGCAGGCCCGTGCGCAGTTCCGGCGGCAGGTGCCCGAGATCGTTGTGCGCCACCAGCACCGGCGGCTTCGCGGAGCGCACCCGGATGATGGTGAGACCGCAATTGGCCTGGCTGATCCCCAGCCAGCGCCAGTCCGCCGCAGCGAAGGCCTCGCGCACGAACCAGCCGATCACGAAGTTGTGGGTGATCAGCAGGTCATGGCGGTCCTCGCGGGATGGCGTCATCCATTCCGCGGTGGCGTCGGCCATCTGGGCGCGGCCGGCCTCGATCTCCTCCTCGGAGATGCCGCCGAAGAACGACTCGAAGGCGTGCGGCATGTCGACGCCCGGCCCTGAGGGCACGCAGTCCATCAGCAGGGCCGATGGCTCCGGCTCGAGCGCCGGCAGCCGCTCGGTCATGATGCGGGCGGTCTCCTGCGCGCGGGTGAGCGGGGATGTCCAGGCGCCGGTGAAGGGGACCCCGCCGAGCCGCTCGGCGATGGCCTGCGCCTGGCGGATGCCGCGGGGGCTGAGGGGGCCGTCGGGAAGGCCGTACTCGGCATCCTGCTGCTCGCCGTGGCGCACGAGGTAGAGATAACGCGACATTGCGTGGTCCTTCTGGGAGGTGGGGGGTCAGGCGGCGGCGGGAGCGCCGTCATCGGGGCCGACTGAGCCATCCTGGTCGATCAGACCATGAAAGGTCGATTTCTTCAGCGCCCCCACAGCCGCGAGCGAGAGCGGGCGGGTCACGAGCTCCTCCGCCAGCTCGCGCACCTGGGCGGCGGTGACCCCGTCGAGGCGGCGGAGGGTCTCGTCGAGGTCGGAGAACTCGCCGAAGCTGAGTTCGCTGCGGCCGAGGCGGGTCATCCGGGAGTCGGAATCCTCGAGGGAGAGCGCGGCGGCGCCCCCGAGCTGGCCGCGCGCCCGCGACAGCTCCTCATCGGTGATGCCGTCGGCGGCCAGACGGCGGAACTCGCCGAGCATCAGCTCGGCCACGTCCGCCGACCTCTTGGGCGAGCATCCGGCATAGAGGCCCATCAGCCCGGTGTCGGAGTAGCCGGCTGCGAAGGAGTACACCGAGTATGCCAGCCCGCGCTTCTCGCGGATCTCCTGGAAGAGCCGGGAGGACATCCCGCCGCCGAGCACCGAGTTGAGCACGGTGATCACGGAGCGCCGATCGTCGGCAGCCGCGAGCCCCTCGACGCCGAGCAGCAGGTTCGCCTGCTCGGTCGGCCGGTCGACGATGGCGAGCGGGCTGCCATTCGGGAGCGCGCGCGATCCGGAATGCCGGCGCTCGACGGGCGAGCCCGCGACGCCGAGATCCCAACCTGCCGACTCGAGCGCTGCCGTGATGCCCGCGACGAGCTCGTCGTGATCGACCGAGCCGGCGACGGTCACCACGAGGTCCTGCGGGCGGTAGTGGGCGCGATAGTGCTCCCAGACGGCGTCGCGTCCGACCGCCGAGATGGAGGCCGCGCTGCCGCCGATGGGCCGGCCGAGCGGATGCTCGCCGAAGACGGCTTCGAAGAAGCGCTCGCTCACCACATCCGATGGGTCGTCGTCGGCCATCGCCAGCTCTTCGAGGATCACCCCGCGCTCGCTCTCGAACTCCTCGGGATCGATCACCGAGGAGGTGAACATGTCCGCGAGCACGGCGACGGCCATCGGCAGATCCTGATCGCGCACCTTGGCGTAGTAGCAGGTGTACTCCTTGGCGGTCATCGCGTTGTGCTCGCCGCCGACCGCGTCGAACGACACCGCGATGTCGAGCGCGCTGCGGCTCGGACTGCCTTTGAACAGCAGATGCTCGAGGAAGTGCGTCGAGCCGTATGTGACCGGCTGCTCGTCGCGGGAACCCACGGCGACCCAGAAACCGACCGTCGCGCTCTGCGAGCCGGGCACCTGCTCGCTGAGGATCCTGACCCCGCTGGGCAGCACGCTCCGCCGCACCAGCGACCCCCCGGATGCTGTCACGCGGAGTTCGCTCAGATCGAGGGGAAGTGCCACAGCGCCGTTCATCGGTGACTCCTTCTGCTCGCCGCCGCTCCTGCGGCGAACCCGCTCCAGGGCACGAGCTGGTCGCGCCCTTCCGCTCCCCGAGCCTACGACACCCGGACTGGGGTACAGCGAGGTCATGCGACAGACAAGTCTGTCTGTCCTCATCTGCTATGCTGGTTCTCACGGGGCAGCGACTCGGGCGTAGAGCCGGAGCGGCTTCCCAGGCGGGATGTCCCCCCACATCTCGCAGCGCCGCCCGCGACGAGCTGGTCCGCCAGCGCGACCGGGGCGGCGCGGCTGTTCAGCGTGCAACCCGAACGCACCCGTGCAGCCGTGGCCGTTCCCCCGACGGTCACGGCGCGGGAGCGGGAATCCGCAGAGGACCGATGACCCCCATGATCGAGATCGATCGCCCCGCCCCCGCCCGCACGCTCGCCCCGGCGAAGCAGCGGATCCTCGAGACGGCCGATGTGCTGTTCTACAGCGAGGGAATCCGCGCCGTCGGCGTGGACCGCTTGATCAGCTCGTCGAGCGTGACGAAGGCCACCTTCTACAAGCACTACGGCTCCAAGGACCGGCTGATCGTCGACTACATCGATCACCGCCACCGCCGATCCGTGGTCGAGATGGTCGAGATGGTCGAGTTGCACGGCGAGCCGGAAGCCGTGCTGCGCGCCGTCCAGCAGAGCATCGTCGACACGATCTCATCGCCGCAGTTCCGGGGATGCGCGTTCATCAACGCCGCCGCAGAGTTCTCCGACCCGATGCATCCTGTGCGCAGCATGGTGGTCGCCCACCGCGAGTGGTTCGCGGGCGTGCTCGAGCAGTTGCTGCACGGGATGG
>WOYR01000223.1 GCA_011620705.1 Microbacteriaceae bacterium
GGAGGGCTCCGGCGTGGTGCAGGAACTCCGAACCGGTGAGCCTGTCGAACAGGCGCAGACGGTCGGGCAGCAGGCCGAGCGACTTCTTGGCGACAGTGGGGTTGGCCCAGACATCCACCCCGTAGATCCGCACGACGCCCTCGTCCGGGCGCAGCAGGCCGCTGACCATGGACAACGTCGTCGTCTTGCCTGCGCCGTTGGGCCCCACGATGCCGTAGAAGGAGCCCGCGTTCACGGTCAGGTCGATCCCGTCGACCGCCACGGTATCGCCGAAGGTCTTGGTGAGTCCGGTGACCGACAGGGCGACCTCGCGGGCGGTCCCGGTTGGGGCGCGCTTGACGGATGCCGGCCTCGCGACGGCTCCGCGGCCACCCGGCGGTCGTTTCGGAGCGCGGCTCGTTCTCGTTGGGGCCGGCCTCGCCTGCTCGGGCTGGACGCGACCCGACTCCACCGTCCCGGGCTCGGCGACCTTCTCGGCGACCTTCTCCTGGGCGGTCGCCTCGGGCGCCGATCGGGTCGCTGTCCGGCCGGCGGGCGGCGCCGGCGGCTCTGCCGACCGCCCTGCGCGAGGGCCCTGCTGCGGCTTCTGGGGCGTGCTCTTGGCCGGATTCCTCTGCGGCTTCTTGGGCAGGGCCTTGGCGGCGGGCGGGGTCGCGGGCGTCTTGGTCCCCCGAACAGCCGATGACCCGGCGACCGTGCCCGCGGGGCGCCGTGACGCACCCGGCCGGGCGGCCGTCGATCCGCCTCCGGGCCCCCGACGCGCGGGTGTCGACGGCTCGGATTCGGCTTCCACGGGTACAACGTATCAATCGCGACAAGCGAGGCAGTCTCACTCCGGCCGGGGGTCACGAATCGACAACGGAATCGGCGTCCCCTGGGTGCCTGCAGGCCCCTGTCGGTAGACTCCGGTTGGTCACAAAGGTGTGTCGTACAGCCGGATCAGCGGTGAACAGCGGGTGAACATCCCCTGCCGATTTCGATCCTGTCGCAGACGAAGACCTTGAGGAGCGCATCGCATGAGCACCCCGAAACCGACCACTCAGGTCGTGATCCTGGCCGCAGGAATGGGCAGTCGACTCGGCCGTTCCCTTCCGAAGCCGTTGACCGAGCTCAGCGACGGCCGAACCATCATGCAGCAGCAGTTCGACAACATCGATGCGGCGTTCGGCAACGACGCCGCCGTCAGCATCGTCGTCGGCTACAAGCTCGAGCACATCATCGAGGCCTTCCCGCAGGCCGACTACGTCTACAACGAGCAGTACGACCAGACCAACACCAGCAAGAGCCTCATGCGGGCGCTGCGGGCATCCGGTGCAGGAGGCGTGCTCTGGATGAACGGCGACGTGGTCTTCGACCCGGAGGTGCTGGTGCGCGTCGGCGACCTGGTCGCCGCGGACCGCAGCTTCGTGAGCGTCAACACCTCGAAGGTCTCCGAGGAGGAGGTCAAGTACACCACCGACTCGCACGGCTTCATCAAGGAGCTCTCCAAGTCGGTCGTCGGCGGCCTCGGCGAGGCGGTCGGCATCAACTACATCTCGAGCGCCGACAAGGCGACGCTGCTGCGCCACCTGAGCAGGGTCGGAGATCAGGACTATTTCGAACGCGGCCTCGAGCTCGCGATCGAGCACGACCGCCTGCGTCTCGAGCCCGTCGACATCACCGACCTCTACGCGATCGAGATCGACTTCGCCGAGGACCTCGAGCGGGCCAACCTGTTCGTCTAGTACATTTCGTCGTCACCCATGCGGTGGTGAAGTCCGCCCGGTTCCGCGGCCCTCGAGCCGGGATCGGTATGGTGACTTCGTGACAACGTCGACGCTGCCCGGCGCGCAGCGCCCCCATGGCACGTGGTCCCCCGTCGAGCGCTACCGGCGCTCTCTCTGGCTGCTGACCTCGCGCGACCTCAAGGTGCGCTACACGACCTCGGCTCTGGGCTATCTGTGGTCGATCATCGATCCGCTCCTGATGGCCGGGATCTACTTCTTCGTCTTCGTCCTGGTGTTCCATCGCAGCGTCCCCGGCCAGTCCCCGTACATCGTGTTCCTGGTATCGGGGCTGCTGCCGTGGACCTGGTTCAATGGCGCGATCTCCGACAGCACGCGCGCCTTCTCGAGCGAAGGCAAGCTGATCCGCTCCACCACGATCCCGCGCACGATCTGGATCGGCCGCATCGTGCTCTCCAAGGGGATCGAGTTCCTGCTGAGCATCCCGGTGCTCGTGGTGTTCGCCCTGGTGACGGGCGCACCGGTCCACTGGCAGGCGGTGCTCTGGATCCCCGCGATCATCCTGCAAGCCGCCCTGATCTTCGGGCTCGGCCTGATCATCGCACCGCTCGTGGTCTTCTTCCGCGACCTGGAGCGAGCCATCAAGCTCATCCTCCGCCTGCTCTTCTACGCCTCGCCGATCATCTACGGGCTGAACGATCTGGAGAAGCTGCACCTGTCCTTCTGGGGAGCGTTCAACCCGCTCTCGGGGATCATCGGCCTGTATCGCAGCGCCTTCTTCCCCGGGGACCTCAACTGGTTCGATGTCGCGGTGAGCACGGGGCTGACAACTGTGGTCGTCGTCGTGGGCGCGCTGGTGTACCGGCGCACCATCCGCACGGTGTTGAAGGAGATCTGATGGAGGGTCTCGACCGGCCAGAGCACCGCCGTCTCAGCCGGCGGCGGCTCGACCTGCGGCGTGCACCGGCCGCGACGATCCCGGTGGGCGGCATGCGGGTCGAGGGCGTCGGCATCCGGTTCAAGCGCAACCGCTCATCGCGCCGCAGCTTCAAGGATCTGTTCGCCGGGCGCGCCCGCCGTTCGCGCCCGGACGAGTTCTGGGCGCTCCACGACGTCAGCTTCACGGTGGACCCCGGCGAGTCGATCGGCGTGGTGGGCCGCAACGGCCAGGGCAAGTCGACTCTGCTCAAGCTCGTGGCCCAGGTGATGTTCCCGGATGTGGGCAGCGTCCGCGTCTCGGGCGGGGTCGCGCCTCTGATCGAGATCACGGGCGGCTTCGTCAACGACCTCACCGTCCGCGACAACGTCTATCTGACCGCGGGACTGCACGGGATGCCGAAGCGCGAGATCGACCAGAGCTTCGACGAGATCATCGAGTTCGCCGGCATCGGCGACTTCGTGGACACCCCGTACAAGCACCTGTCGAGCGGGATGAAGGTGCGCATCGCCTTCTCGGTGATCTCACGTCTCGAGGAGCCCATCCTGCTCGTGGACGAGGTGCTGGCCGTCGGGGACAAGGCCTTCCGCGAGAAATGCTTCGCCCGTATCGACGAGTTGCTCGCCGGCGGTCGCACGCTGTTCCTGGTGTCGCACAGCGAGCGCGATCTGCTGCGCTTCTGCACGCGCGGACTCTACCTCGACAAGGGCCGGCTCGTGCTCGATGGGCCGATCCGGGACGTGCTCGACAGCTACAACGCCGACTACAACTGAGCCCGCGCACGTCCCGGCACCGGCGTCGGCACCCTCACGATTCGTGCAACATCGGCGCTTCCCGTCGTTGACGCGTCGCTCTCGCACGAATCGGCGGGGCTACAGGGCGCGCTTCACCTTGCGCGCCGCGACGACCGTGGCGCGGGCGGGCTTTCCGACGGCCAGAGCAACGGCGCCCGAAACGGTGCGATCCGCCTCACCGAATGCGCGCTTGCGGTCCCAGGCCAGCCGCAGCCTGCCTCCGGCTCTGCGCGCCGGCTCGCGTGCAGGCAGCACGCCCTGCTTGTGCGCAGCGACGAGGGCTTCCAGCTGCGCCGCCACGTCGTCCGCCTCTGCAGGGTGGAAGTAGTTGTCGCCGAGCCATGAGGGCTCGGGATGCCGGAACTCGCGCCGTACGACCGCCTCCTCGCCGCCGAACAACCCGCTCCCTTCGAACACCGGGTTGATCAGCCGGTCGCTGACCCCGAAGGTGTCGAGCGCGATCACCGGGATTCCGCGGGCGATCGCCTCGATCGCAGCCGTCGAGCTGACCGTCATGAGCCCCTGCGCAGTGTCGAGAGCTTCGGACATCGGGGCACTGGAGATCACGAGGTTCGGCGGCACGTCGACGACGGCCCGCGCCTCCTCGAGCAGTTCGGGGAAGCTGCTGTCCTCGTTGTGGGTCTGCGGCTCTCCCGCCAGCCCGCGCACCTTGATCACCACTCGGCGCGAGGGGTCGGCCCGCGCTGCCGCCAGCAGGATGCCGAGCAGCCGTTCGCGGTCCTCCCGCATCCGGGGCACGATGGCCTGCGCCGCGAACACCAGATCGTCGCCATGAGGGCCGGTCCTCTGCTCGACGAAAGGCAGCGTCGCGAGCGCGAAGCGGTGGGTCCAGCCGTGCTCGCGCGACAGCCGGGTGAACTCGGCGATCTCGCGCCGGCTGTGCAGCACGAAGAGGTCCGCCTGCCGCCGGAATGCGAGCGCCTTCCGGGTGGCCGGGATCGAGATCCCCGGAAGGCCGGTGACGATCACCGGGCGGATGCGCATTTCTGCGATCATCCGGATGAGCACAGCGGCCACCGGTCCGCGCACAGCGACCAGGACGGCATCCGGCTGCTCGCGGCCCAGCGCCGCCAGTACCTCGGCGAGCGGGAGCGTCAGCAGGTGATCAGGATCGACGCCGCCCACCGCGAGCGCCGCCAGGCGCTGCGACTCGCTGGGCAGCACCGGTGTCTCGACCAGGATCAACTCCCGTTCGGTGGCCGCCGGCAGGGCACCGAGGAAGGCGGCCGCCCATTTCAGGTAGGAGTCGGAGTCCGCGATGGCGATGAACCTCACTCCTGTCCCCCCTTCCGTCGAACCCTCGGGACATGGCCCGCCGGGCGAGTGACTACGCCGAGACCCGCCGGAGCTTCGCCATGGGCGCCAGTTCGCCCGGGAAGACCTGCTTGACGCCCGTCCCCATGGCCTGCTCGATCACCCGGATGTCGCGCACCAGGTGCTCCAGGCCGGTCGGCTCGAGCGAGGCCGCGTGGTCGGAGCCCCACATCGCGCGGTCGAGCGTGATGTGACGCTCCACGGCGGTTGCGCCCAGCGCGACGGCGGCGAGCGAGATCTGCAGGCCGCGCTCGTGGCCCGAGTAGCCGACCGGAACCTCTGGGTATGCGGCCTTGAGGGTCTGCACCATCCGGATGTTGGCTTCCTCTGGGGGCAGCGGGTAGGTGGAGGTCGCGTGCATCAGGATGAGGTCGTCGGTGCCGAGCGTGCGCACGGCCGCGTCGATCTGCTCCATCGTCGACATGCCGGTCGACAGGATGACCGGCTTTCCGGTAGCGGCCAGCGCGCTCAGCAGCTCCAGATCGGTGACGCTGGCGGAGGCCACCTTGTGCGCCACGACGTTCAGCTCCTCGAGGAACTCGATCGCGGGCACATCCCACGGCGAGGCGAACCAGTCGAGCCCGCGGAGGGTCGCGTAGTCACCGATCTCGACGTACTGATCGCGGTCGAACTCGACCCGGTAGCGGTACTCGAGGTAGCTCATCTCGCCCCACGGCGTGTCGCGGGGGGTGTTCTTCATATGCTCCGGCGTGGAGATCTCGGGGGTGCGCTTCTGGAATTTGACCGCCTGCGCACCGGCATCCGCGGCGACATCGATCAGCTTCTTGGCGAGATCGACCGAGCCGTTGTGGTTGAGGCCGATCTCAGCGATGACGTAGGCGGGCCGGCCGTCGCCGATCTCGTGGGCTCCGATGCGGACGTTCATGATTCTCTCCTGATGCTCGGTTGCTGCGGACTGAGTGGACGGGGGCTCAGGGGACGGGGCGTCCCGCTGTCGAGGATGGATTCGGCGAGTTCGCGCACGGCGCCGTCTCCACCGCGGGAGTCCAGCACGACGCGGGCGGCGGCCAGGACCCGCGGGTGCGCATCGGGCACCGCGACCGGCCAGCCGACCAGCTCGAGGCAGCCGAGGTCGTTGACGTCGTTGCCGAGGTAGGCGATGCGGTCGAGCGGGATGCCGCGCTCCGCAGCCCAGTCCGAGAGGGTGGCGGCCTTGTCGGCGCTCCCTTGAGCCACCTCGGCGCCGAGCTTGCGGGCGCGGGCGGAGACCACGGGGTTCGTCTCGGTGGAGAGGATCAGGACGGGGATGCCGGCGGCGCGCAGGCGGGCGACGCCCATTCCGTCCGAGCGGCTGACGGTGACGAACTCCTCGCCGTTCTGCCCGACCAGCACCGTGTCGTCGGTGTGCACGCCGTCGAAGTCCGTGACGACGGCCCCGATCCCCCCGGGCACGGCGCCGAGACCGATCGAGCCGCCGATCGTGCCGCCGCCCCGGCCGCCGACGAGCGGGGCGATGGCGGAGGCGAGCGCGAGCTGCTCCTCCGTGTCGATCTCGATCGCGTGCGCCTCGGGCACCAGTGCGATGCCGATCCGGCCGAAGAAGCGGTGACCGGCCCGGCGGAAGCCCGCCGCATCCATCACGTAGAAGGCGCCGGTCTCGAGGAACTCGAGCTCGCGCTCCTGCCGGCGCGGACGCCGGCGGTGGTCGTGGTTGATCCCGGTCGCGCCGCTCGCACCATGGCCGACGGTGCCGGTGGTTCCGCCGCGCCAGAGGAATCCCCAGGATTCGACGGCCGAGAACACGCAGTCGGATTCGCCATCGCTCACCCGTCCGACCGCGGCGTCGAGATCGCCGGGGTCGATGAAGGGCGATGTGGCTTGGATGAACACCAGCACGCCGACGGGCACCCCCTGGGCGCTCAGCTGCTCGAGCGCGTGCTCGAGGGCGCTCTCGGAACTGGCCGTATCTCCGGAAAGGGACTCGGGGCGCATGACGACCTCGGCGCCCCATTCGCGCGCGACAGCGGCGATCTCATCGTCGTCGGTGGACACCACGACGCGGTCGATGCGCTGCGACTCGCGTGCGCTCGTGATCGCGCGCCCGACCAGCGGGATGCCGCCCACCCTGCGGAGGTTCTTGCGCGGCACGCCCCGGGAGCCGCCGCGCGCCGGAATCACCGCAACGGTCTCGCCGTGCGGCCGGGTCCGAGCCTGGCCGTCGCCGCTGCGCGCACCGCCGCCGCTCATCGGGCGGGCACCGCCGGGCCTTCCACCCGCACGGTGCTCCCCGTGCCCTCGAGCACGGCGCGCAGGGTGGTCGAGGCCGATGAGCGCATCATCACGATGTCGAGGGCGTCGACGGTCCCTGCGAGAGCCAGCTCTGCCGGGATGCCGGCGTCGACAACGGTCACGCCCTCGATGGCGCCCACCCGGGCCAGTTGCCCGCCGTGCTCGCGACGGTGCGGCAGATACGACACTGGCCCGTCCGCCGTGACCCCGCGCAGCCAGGCCAGGTAGTCGGACTCGGCGAGCAGGCCGTCGACGACGTTCGCCGAACCGAGCACCACCCGGGTGGAGGGCAGCCGCACCGGGCGCACGTTGGCGCGGAGCCAGGTGAACTCGTTGCGCTCCAGCCGGATCTGCCGGGCGGGCAGCGCCGAGACCTCGGCGGCGTCGGCGAAAGCGCTGAACATGGTGAGGCGCTCGCCGCGGGCGAGCCGCAGCATCCGGTCGCGGGCACGACGGCCGAGCACGGTGGTGAGTCCGCCTTCGCGGGTGTCGCGCCGCGCGAACTCGGTGCGGCCGAGCAGGGCGGAGGCGAGGTGGATCGACATGTCGCCGTCGTCGAGCAGGGTGATCGAGCGCGGCCGCAGGACGGCGGCCGCCATCCGGAACTGACCTGAGAAGCCGTCGCCGATGACCCAGTCGGACTGATCGCGCAGCAGGCCCCACGGGATGCCGAAGTAGGGGGCGACGCTCGAGAAGAGCGCACCGCGTTCCAGCAATTGCTGCATCGTGGTCGGCATCTGCGGCCCGGTGAGCCGGTATGCGACGGCGATGGGACGTCCGAGGTGGGCGGCGTACTCGGCGGCGCCGAGAAGCTGCAGCGGCGATTCGACCCAGGCGAGGGGCGTGCGCCGCTGTTCCATCGCTCGCGCCTCCTCCACCGTATGTTCTCGGGTGAGACGCCCGGTTGCTGTGCTGTTCGCCTCTCCCCCAGGCTCCCCTACGGCCGTGGTCCGACCCTGCACGAAAGGCGAACCGGTGCCGTCGATTGGGTGAACACCTGGTGACTCCTCGGCGCTGGGCGTGCTCCTGACCCGCCGGATACTGTGGAGGGATGGACCAGCAGATCGCGGGGACGTCGGCCGACGGCATGCACCCGCGCGTGGCACAGGGCATCGACACGCTGCTGTCGGTGCAGCGGCCGGTCGTGCTCGCCCACATCCGCTCGATCAGGAGCAGTCGGCCGGATGCCTCGCCCGCCCAGGTGATCGCGATCCTCGAGCGGCGCTTCCTCACCGCCGCGACGAGCGTCGGAGCCCTCGTCGGCGCCACCGCGGCGATCCCCGCGGTCGGAGTCGGGACCTCGCTGGTGCTCTCGGGCGTCGAGACCGCCGGCTTCCTGGAGGCCAGCGCGCTGTTCGCCCAGTCGGTCACCGAGGTCCACGGGATCGCCGTCGTCGAGCCGGAGCGGGCCAGGACTCTGGTGATGGCGATGATGCTCGGCGCCGGCGGCCAGGAACTGCTGCAGCAGTTCGCCGCAGAAGCGGCCGGTCGCGGCACGCGCCGGGCCTATTGGGGCGAATTCGTCACGAAGAGCCTTCCGCGGACGGCGCTCGGGCCGCTCAGCGACCGGATCCGCTCGGCGTTCCTCAAACGCTTCGCGGTGACGCAGGGCGGCTCGGCCATCGGGCGAGCCGCCCCCTTCGGCATCGGCGCCGTCTTCGGCGGGGTCGGCAACAACATCCTGGCGCGGCGGATCGTGCGCTCGGCCCGTGGCGCGTTCCCCCCGGCGCCCGCGACCTTCCCGGCGGCGCTGAGCGCGGTGGTGCGGGTGCCGAAGGCCGCGAAGGCGCCGCGCGAGCCGAGGGCGCCGCGCTCCCCGAAGCAGGCGCGCGCCTCCAAGGTGCGGCCTCGTCTCGGACCGCGGCTGCCTGCGCCGTCGCCGCTGCCGGGCGCCGGCGCGCACGGCCCGCGAGATGTCCTGGATCGAGGTGTCCCAGGTGGGGATGCCTCCGATGGGGATGCCTCCGATGGGGCTTCTCGCGCCTGATCACCCCAGAACTGCATCATCCCGATGATGTTGCAGCCCGGTGCGACTCATCCTCCCCCGGGCCCCCGAAGCGCATCGGTCCACCG
>WOYR01000078.1:0-2352 GCA_011620705.1 Microbacteriaceae bacterium
CGCCTGTTCGACAGGCTCACCGGTTCGGAGTTCCTGCACCACGCCGGAGCCCTCCGCGGCCTGGACCGCAAGACCACCGCCAAGCGGGTGCTCGACCTCGAGCGGGCCTTCGGCATCGAGCACTCCGCCTCTCGCCTGGTGTCCGACTACTCGGCGGGCATGGTGAAGAAGATCGCGATCGCGGCCGCGATGATCCACTCGCCTCGCCTTCTCGTTCTCGACGAGCCCTTCGAATCGGTCGACCCGGTCTCCGGCCAGGTGATCATCGACATCCTGAAGAAGTTCGCAGCCGCCGGCGGCACGGTCGTGCTGTCCAGTCACAGCATGGATCTGATCCAGCGGGTCTGCGACGCGGTCGCGATCATCGCCGACGGCCGCGTCCTGACGAGCGGCCCGATGGCTGAGGTGCTCGACGGGCAGTCGCTGGAGCAGCGCTTCGTCGAGCTCGCGGGCGGCGTCACAGCGGTGGAGGGCATGGAGTGGTTGCAGAGCTTCTCCGACTGAAGGGCCGGCTGCTCCTCAACGGATTCCGCCGCCCGCGATCGCGCATCGTCGGCTCGGCCGTGCTGCTGGCCGTCGCGGTGCTCGGCCTGATCGTGCTGGCGATCGCGGCAGCTCGCGTCACTCCTTTCGACGGCGCGATCGTCGGACGAGCCGTCGTGCTGATCGGCGTCGAGATCACGCTCGGCTGCCTGCTGATCCCGATGATGTTCTCGCGCTCGCAACTGGTCGAGCCGCGGGCGTTCCTCGGCTACGGGTTCCGCTCGATCGGCGTCGCCGCATCGACTGCGCTGCTCACCTTCGCCGGTCCGGCGCTGCTCGTGATTCCGGCCGCGGTGCTGCCCGTGATCGCCTGGAGCCAGTTCCCCGGGGTCGCGCATTGGGCGGCGATCGCGGCGCCGCTGCTCGTGCTGCAGCTGATCCTCGCGGCGCGCATCGGGGTCGCCGGCGGCGCGTGGCTGCACCACTACGTGCAGTGGCGCTTCTGGATCCGGATCGTCGGCGGGCTCATCCTGCTCGCCGGCCTGGTCGTGATCGCCGCGCTGCTGCTTCCACGCGCCGTGCTCGAGGCGCATGACCGCTCGCTCGCGGCGGCTGCCCCGCTTGCGCGCATGCTGCGATCGGTCGACGCGGCCCGGGTGGCGGATGCGGTGGGCGGGTCCCCTCTCGGCTCGCTGTGGGGCGCGCCCGCCCTGGCCGCCGCCGAGGCCGGCAGCCCGTCAGCCGCGATCTGGATCGGCGTTGTCGTGATCGTGCTGCTCGGCCTGCTCTGGTGGTTGTTCGTCGCCGGGTCGCTGCGCCCGACCCGCCGCCTGCGCATCACCCGCGACGAGCGGGTGCCCGCCTGGTTCCGTCATCTGCCCGCGACGCCGGCGGGAGCCGTCACCGCCCGCAGCTTCATCTACTGGGTCCGCGACCCGCGCTACAACATCGTGTTCGGCATCCTGCCGCTGATTCCGGCACTGACCGCGCTCGCCTTCTTCATCGGCGGCGTGCCGCCGCGCATCGGCGCGTTCGTACCGCTCGCGCTGATGGTGCTCGTGCTCGCCTGCTCCACCATTCACAACGACATCTCCTACGACTCGACCGCCGTGTGGATCCACCTCGCGGCGCAGACGCGCGGCATGCACGACCGTCTGGGGCGGATCTGGCCCGTGCTCGCATCCGGGGTGCTGCTGATCGCCGTCGGAACCCCCTTCACGGTGTGGGCGCAGGGGAGCTTGGATTCGCTGCCGGCCGTGCTGGGCATCAACGTCGCCCTGCTGCTCGGAGGTATCGGCGTGGGAAGCGCGCTCGCGCCCCGCTTCCCGTACCCGGCCCAGCGGCCGGGCGACGGCCCCTTCACCTTCCCGCAGGCGTCCGGCGCAACGGGCGGTGGAGCGCAGGCCGGTTCGTTCCTCCTCACGATCGTGGTGGCGCTGCCCCCGATCGCGGCGACCGCGCTCTGGCTGATGGGCTTCCCCGGGCCCCTGAACTGGATCGCGCTGTTCACCGGGATCGCGGCGGGCGCGATCGCGCTGGTGCTCGGCATCCGCTCCGGGGCGGCCGCATTCGATCGCCGCGGGCCGGAACTGCTGGCCTTCACCATGCAAAACTAGGAGCATGAGCGCCGATCGAATGAGCACTGGCGAACAGGGAGGCCCCGATACCGCGGGCGGCGTGGGCACGGACGTGCTCGATCGCGAACTCGAGGAGCTGCTCGAACAGGAGCTCACCGAGGACGGCGACCACGACCGCTTCTCGCACTACGTGCAGAAGGACAAGATCCTCGAGAGCGCCGTCACGGGCAAGCCCGTGATCGCCCTCTGCGGAAAGATCTGGGTGCCCGGCCGCGACCCCGACAAGTTCCCC